>CAIWVR010000227.1 GCA_903916165.1 uncultured Hyphomicrobiales bacterium
AAAAAGGGATGAGCCGGGTGCCCCGCTTCTCCCTGAGGGAGAAGCTGTCTGCGGAGCAGACTGATGAGGGGATACTGCCTCAACAAGACAGACCGCAACCCCTCACCCGGCCCCTTCGGGGCCACCCTCTCCCTCCGGGAGAGGGTTACAGGAGCCCCACATGAGCTACGACCCCAACAATATCTTCGCAAAAATCCTGCGTGGCGACCTGCCCTGCACCAAGGTTTTTGAAGACGACCACACGCTGGCCTTCATGGACATCATGCCCCAGGCCAAGGGCCATGTTCTGGTCCTGCCCAAATTGGCCTCGCAATCGCTGCTCGATGCCGAACCGGCGATGTTTTCCGCACTGTTCGCCACGGTGCAAAAACTCGCCCGCGCGGTGAAGACCGGCATGGAAGCCGACGGAATCGTGGTGACGCAGTTCAATGGCGCTGCGGCCGGGCAGACCGTGTTCCACCTGCACGTCCACATCATCCCGCGATGGGACGGCGTCGCGCTGCGCCGGCATTCGGGAACGATGGAGGATGCCGACGTGCTGAAAGCGCATGCGGCGAAGATCGTGGCAGCGCTGTAGATCGCGTACTCCCCGCTGAACCGCCCTCATCCGTCGCGTTTCACGGGCCACCGTCTCCCGCCAGCACGGGAGACGGTCACACACACGTTCAGTTCTTCAGCGGCACCTTCGGCACCATGGGCGTGCCGCCCGTGGCTGACCCCGAGCCATTCTTGGCCGCAGGCTTCTTTTTCGCCTTGGCCCGCACCTCGGGTTCGGCGCGCACGCGCTTCTTGCCGGCTTCCACAATGTCGCGCTCGGGTCGCGGCAGGACCGGCCCTTCGGGATAGACAAAGCCCAGCGACTTTTTCCCGTTGTCGTCGCCTGTGACCACAACACGCACCGTCCCGCCATTTTTGAGGCGACCAAACAGCACTTCATCCGCCAGCGGCGTCTTGATGTGCTGCTGGATGACGCGCGCCATCGGGCGGGCCCCCATCGATTCGTCGTAGCCGTGCTCGACCAGCCAGTTGCGGGCCTCGTCGGTGAGTTCGATCGACACGTTGCGATCTGCGAGCTGGGCTTCGAGCTGCATGATGAACTTGTCGACGACCTGCGTGATGACTTCGACCGGCAGATGGCCGAAGGGCACGATGGCGTCGAGACGATTGCGGAATTCCGGCGCGAAAAGCTTGTTGACCGCCTCGATGTCCTCGCCCTCGCGCTTGCCGCGATGGAAGCCGAATGATGATTTGGCCATGTCGGCGGCACCCGCATTGGTCGTCATGATGAGAATGACGTTGCGGAAGTCGATCTGCTTGCCGGTGTGATCCGTCAGCTTGCCGTGATCCATGACCTGCAGCAGGATGTTGAACAGATCCGGATGCGCCTTCTCGATTTCATCGAGCAGCAGCACGCAATGGGGATGCTGGTCAATGGCGTCGGTCAGCAGGCCGCCCTGGTCGAAGCCGACATAGCCGGGAGGCGCGCCGAGCAGACGGCTCACCGTATGGCGCTCCATATATTCCGACATGTCGAAGCGCGTGATCTCGACGCCGAGGCTCTTGGCGAGCTGGCGGGCGACCTCGGTCTTGCCGACGCCGGTTGGCCCCGAGAACAGGTAGCAACCGATCGGCTTCTCACCGTCGCGCAGGCCGGCGCGCGACAGCTTGATGGCTGACGTCAGCGCCTTGATAGCGGCATCCTGCCCATAGACCACGCGGCCCAGCGTCTCCTCGAGGTGCTGGAGCACTTCCGAATCGTCCTTGGACACGGTCTTGGGCGGAATGCGCGCCATTGTCGCGATGGTCGCCTCGATTTCCTTGATGCCGATCGTCTTCTTGCGGCGGCTCTCGGGCAGCAGCATCTGCGAGGCACCCGTCTCGTCGATCACGTCGATCGCCTTGTCGGGCAGCTTGCGGTCATGAATATAGCGCGCCGAGAGTTCGACAGCCGCCTTCACCGCCTCGTTGGTGTAGCGGACCTTGTGGAATTCCTCGAAGTAAGGCTTCAGCCCCTTCATGATCTCGACAGCGTCCGGGATGCTGGGCTCGTTGACGTCGATCTTCTGGAAGCGGCGCACCAGCGCGCGATCCTTCTCGAAATACTGGCGGTATTCCTTGTAGGTCGTCGAGCCGATGCAGCGCAGGACCCCTTGCGCAAGCGCGGGCTTGAGCAGGTTGGACGCGTCCATCGCGCCGCCCGACGTCGCGCCGGCACCGATGACCGTGTGAATTTCGTCGATGAACAGGATCGCATTGGGGTGCTGCTCGATCTCCTTCATCACCTGTTTCAGGCGCTCCTCAAAGTCGCCACGATAGCGCGTACCGGCCAGCAGCGAGCCCATGTCGAGCGCGAAGACAATCGCCTTGGCAAGCACTTCTGGCACTTCGCCCTTGATGATCTTGCGCGCCAGGCCTTCCGCAATGGCCGTCTTGCCGACGCCCGGGTCGCCGACAAGCAATGGATTGTTCTTCTGTCGGCGGCACAGGACCTGGATCGTGCGCTGGACTTCGGACTCGCGCCCGATCAGCGGATCGATGCGCCCATCCCTGGCCTTCTTGTTCAGGTTGACGCAATAGGCATCGAGCGCGCTGTCCTTCTTCTTGCCATCGGGACCCGGCGCGTCGCTGCGGTCGCGCTCGCGCGGTTCGTTGCGGCTCTCGCTCTCTTCATCGGCACCGCGCGGCGACTTGCCCGGATCGGACATGCCAGGACGCTTGGCAATGCCGTGGCTGATGTAATTGACCGCGTCATAGCGGGTCATATCCTGCTCCTGCAGGAAATAGGCGGCATGGCTCTCGCGCTCGGCAAAAATCGCGACGAGCACATTGGCACCGGTCACTTCCTCGCGGCCGGATGATTGCACATGGATGACTGCACGCTGAATGACACGCTGGAATCCAGCCGTCGGCTTGGCGTCCTCGTGCCCCTCGGTGATGAGGTTTTCGAGCTCCTGGTCGATATATTCCACCAGGTTTTTCTTCAGCACATCCGTATCGACCGCACACGCGCGCAAGACAGCGGCTCCGTCCTGGTCGTCGAGGAGGCTGAGAAGCAGATGTTCGAGTGTCGCATATTCATGATGGCGCTCATTGGCCACCGCGAGAGCCCTGTGGAGCGACTGTTCGAGATTACGTGAGAAGGATGGCATGTGCGGCTCTCACTTCTTTTCCATAATGCACTGCAGGGGGTGCTGATGCTTGCGAGCGTAATCCATGACCTGCGTGACCTTGGTTTCCGCGACTTCATAGGTAAACACACCACACTCCCCGACACCGTGATGGTGAACGTGCAGCATAATGCTGTTGGCCTCGTCAGGGCCCTTGTTGAAAAACTTCCGGATCACCGTGACGACAAATTCCATCGGCGTGTAATCGTCGTTCAGAATGAGGACGCGATACATGGCCGGCTTCTTCGCCTGCGGCTTCGTTCGGATGATAACAGCTGTGCCAAATCCATTGTTGCCAGGATCGCCCTTGCGGGGGTCCCGCGTATAGCGAGGTGGCCGCGAGCCCGGAGGGCCCGACGCAAGGCTCACGCGCGACGCACGCGCCTCTTCGCCAATCATCGATGCGCAGACCAAGAAATTAACGACCGTCACTTTGCCCCGCCCCTGTCCCCGCACACGGTACATGTAGTCCCACGCAGGCTGATGATAAGGGGTGCCCCTCACCTCGACCCTGCGCGAGTTGGCCGCGCTCAGCCTTACTGGCCAATCTGAGTCGCAATCGCTGGATCTCGACGCAGTTTAACCGCTCGGTCGCCATGCGCCAGTGCGCGTGCAGAACGGGGCCCATGTAAATGCAAAATCCGTCGTAAATCATTGTCAATACGATGAAAATATCCCACATATGAAAAAGGCCCGGCATCTGCCGGGCCTTGCATCGAGAGATGGTCTTCCAGGAATCAGAACAGCAGATACGCCGAAGCGCCAGCTGCCATCTTACTTCGCAGAAGCCTGAGCTTTGGCGACGACCGCCTCGACCGGCTTGAAAGCTTCCTTGGCCAGGCTTGTGTAGAGCTCGCCCATCTTCGTCGCCTGGGCCACCAGGGTCTCATAGGAGGACTTGGCATATTCCGTCTGGATCTGCACCGCGCTGTCGAGCGACTTGGCACCAAGCAGTTTTTCAACAAAGGCCGACGAGGTCTCAAGCGACTTCTTCGAGAAGTCGGAAGCCTCGGTCGCGATCTGCTGAACGCCCTTGGTCACGGCCGAAGCGGCAGCGGTCGCCGATTCCATCTGGCCCTTGCTGTATTTCTGCAGGTCTTCCATGTTCTTGAACATTACATTGCCCTCTGAACGAGCCGCATCGGAGCGGCGCACCAGCGGACCAGCCAACCCGGCCTGCTGTTGATGGGCAATTTATGTGCGCTGCACAAAAATGTCAAGAACTATGGTGCGCTGCACAATAACCATTTTCACGTCCCGTTTATGACCGGCAGCATGCATTGATGCCTCTGTCGCGAGGCCGGTCCGCCATGGGAGCTGGTGGCTCCCAGGGCTATGGTCGGATGCCGTCCGTCGATCCACAACCGTCAACGATTGGTCGCGTCCCCGCCAGCGGTTGCTCCACGCTGGGCAACCTGCTCGTTGCGAAGACGGCCGATTTCCTTGGCGTCGACCACGAACGAGGCGCTGCTGGCCGCCTTGCAATTTGCGGCGCGCGGATCGGACGGCAGCACCAGCTTGCAGCCAGATAGCGTTTTGGCAAGCACGGCGGCATTCTCGGGCTTCTGGAAGTCTTCCGCAGTCATCTGGGGGTCCTGGGGTGCGCAAGCTGGCAGGACGGCAAGAGGCGAAACAACAGCGAGAAGGCGAAAGAAAATGCGCATGGATGAAACTCCAAAAGCCAGATGTAGAAAATGACCCTGCGGAACTCTTTCACTTGCGGCTGTCAAGGCCGCACGCATACAGGCGACAGAACAACGCGAAACTAATGGCTCTAGTGGACGAAACCTGCCGAATGCATTTGCAACCGGACACGGAGCCTGCTTCGCAAAAAAACAAAATTGGTTCGATTATTAACCAAAGCGGTACTCCGAATATTGGATCCCATGGTTAACGTCAAGACCAAAATGGGTGCAAAAATTCATAGCACCTCATGTCCAAACATTAACTCTGCAGAAACCGAGTTCACCTAGCCTGAGGATGGATGGCGTTGAGGTGACGGGCCACGCATGGCCCCCATGGTCTCCGAGGGTTTGTGTAATGAACATGTGCGTTTCAGCCCGGCGTGACCGGATTCTGACACTTGTCGCCGGTGTTGGACTTGTCTTCGCGATGTCCCTTGCGGCGACTGACGCCGAAGCGCGGCCCCGCAAGCATCGCGTCAAGCACGCCCGTGCTGCAGCTCCCTATACGCCCCCCTTTGCCGCCCTTGTCGTCGACGCCAACAACGGCAAGGTGCTCTACGCAAAGAACGAAAACGAGCTGCGTCATCCGGCATCTGTCACCAAGGTCATGACACTCTACATGCTTTTCGAGCAGCTCGAAAAAGGCCGCATGACCCTCGACACCCCCATCAGGATGACCGCGCATGCGGCCTCCATGCCGCCGTCGAAACTCAACATCCGTCCCGGAAACACGATCTCGACCGAGGACGCGATCAAGGCGCTCGTCACCAAATCCGCCAATGACGTGGCCGCCGCCATTGCCGACCAGCTCGGCGGCAGCGAGGCGCACTTCGCCACAATGATGACGGCCAAGGCCCATTCGTTGGGTATGACACGGACCAATTACGCCAACGCCTCGGGTCTGCCGAACCCGCGACAAATCACCACAGCCCGGGATCTCGTCGTGCTTGGCCGCGCCATCCAGGAGCGCTTCCCGAAATATTACGCCTATTTCTCGACCCACAATTTCCGGTTTGCCGGTGCGTCGATCCGCAACCACAACAATCTGCTCGGCCGCCTTGAGGGCGTCGATGGCATCAAGACCGGCTATACGGCCAAGTCTGGCTTCAACCTGCTGACCTCCGTGCGCCGTGATGGCCAGCATGTCGTTGCCGCGGTCATCGGTGGCACATCTGCCGGCTCGCGGGACCGGATCATGGCGGGCCTGATCGAAGACAAGATCCAATATGCGTCAAACGCGAAGACAGCACCGTCCGTCTTCGCTGCTGACCGGATGGAACGCCGCCTCGAGGCCAGGGCAGAGCCGAAGTCCGAAGCCAAACC
>CAIWVR010000228.1 GCA_903916165.1 uncultured Hyphomicrobiales bacterium
CGCGAGAATGGCGTGCGCGTCTTCGATCTCGGCGATGACGAGCACGGCATTTCCCATGTCGTGGCCCCGGAAATCGGCATGGTCCTGCCCGGTGCCACCCATGCCGTGCCAGACAGCCACGCCTGCACGGTCGGCGGCCTCGGCGCGCTGGCCTTTGGTGTGGGCACCACCGAGCTCGAGCATATTCTGGCGACGCAGGTCATCGCCATTTTAAAGCCCAAGCGTATGCGGATTCATCTTGAGGGCAGGCTGGGCCCCCATGCGTCGGCCAAGGATGTCGCGTTAAAAATCCTGTCGCAGATCGGCGTCTCGGGCGGGCGCGGCTATGCCATCGAATTCGCAGGCCCAGCGGTGCGCGACCTGTCGATCGAAGGCCGCCTGACGCTCTGCAATCTCACCATTGAGATGGGCTCACGCAGCGGCTTCGTCGCGCCGGACCAAAAGACATTCGACTGGATCAAGGGCCGCAAATGGGCGCCGCAGGGCGCCATGTGGGAGACGGCGCTGGCGTTCTGGCGCACGCTGAAGAGCGATGACGACGCGCTCTTCGACAAGGAAATCGTGGTGGATTGCGAAGGCCTCGCGCCGCAGATCACCTGGGGCACCGATCCGGGGCAGGTGGTCGGCGTGACCGGTCATGCGCCCGATCCAGCACAGCTGCCGGCCGACCAGCGTGGCGCGGTGGAGCGTGCCTTGCACTATATGGGGCTGAAGCCCGGCGAGAAGATCGAGGGGCTGAAGGTCGATCGAGTCTTCATTGGTTCCTGCACCAATGCGCGCCTGCCGGACCTGCGCGAGGCGGCCGACATCGTGCGTGGGCGCCATGTGGCCGATGGCGTCACTGCGCTGGTTGTCGCGGGATCGCGCAAGGTGAAGCGCGAGGCCGAGGCCATGGGTCTCGACGCCGTGTTCCGCGACGCGGGTTTCATCTGGGGCGAGTCGGCCTGCTCGATGTGCGCCTGCACCAATGGTGAAAATGGCGCCATCGGCGAGCGTATTCTCTCCACCACCAATCGCAATTTCGAGAACCGGCAGGGCAGGGGCGTGCGCACGCATCTTGTGGGCCCCGCGCTCGCCGCCGCCGCCGCGATCAGCGGCCGCATTGTCGATCTCAGCAAGCTCGAGAGCGTGACGCCATGAAGGCTTTCACATCTGTCACCGGCGTCGCCATCCCGTTTCTGGAAGATGACGTCAACACGGATCAGATCGCGCCTGTCGCCGGCGGCACGCGCCTGCATGAGGATTATGCGCAGACCTTGTTTCGCAACCGGCGCCGCTTCGACAATGGCGTTGACGATCCCGACTTCGTCTTCAACAAGCCGCAGTTTCGCAGCGGCGTGATGCTGGTTGCAGGCCGCAATTTCGGCTGCGGTTCGTCGCGCGAGAGCGCGGTGTGGGTGTTTCAGGCGATCGGGATTTCCTGCATCGTGACGCGATCCTTCGCCGACATCTATCGCGAGAACTGCCTGCAGAACGGCATTCTTCCCGTCGTGCTGGCTGACGCCGAGGCCGACAGGCTGGACGCGGCGGTCGTCGCGGCCAACGGCGGTGAGCCCTTCACGGTCGATCTGGTTGCACGCGCGATTTCGGGGCCGGATGGGTTTCATCTCACATTTGAAATCCCGGACGCTGACCGCACGCGGCTGCTCGAAGGGCTGGACGATATCGGGCTCACGCTGAAGCACCACGCCGAGATCGAGGCTTACGAAGCAC
>CAIWVR010000229.1 GCA_903916165.1 uncultured Hyphomicrobiales bacterium
GCATGCAGCCGATCGCTCGCCATGATCTGCCTGGTGATCAGATTGGTCAGGGGCATCAACGTGCGCATGCTGCGGCCACACCAGTCGGCGAGCGTCGTGTCAGGAATATCGGCGCCCATGCGCGCGAAGATCTCGTTCAGGCGATACAGGGGAAGGTGGTCATCGTATTTGGAGACAAGGATGAAGGCCAGAAGCCCCGGTCCCGCCATGCTACCCGGGATGGGACGGCTGGGCGCGGGTGCCTGCACCATTGTCTCGCAGCACCGGCAAGATTTTTTCAGCCGCGCAACTTCGATCACTTTCAGCTGGGCTGTGACCATCTCGAGGATTTCGCTGACGTCCTCACCAACCAGGCGCAGCGCGCCGCCGCATTCCAGACAGGCCTCACCCGGATCGAGTTCCTTGCGCTCGCGGGGCGTGGCCTCGCACACACGCGGCTTGCGGCGCGGCGCGCGCTGACCTGCTTCCTGAGCCTGTGCCTCGCCGGGCACCCCTGCGCCAATTTGGGCGCTGTCATCGGCCCCAGCGTCAATTGCTGAATCATGGGCCGCAGCCTGCGCGATTTCCAGCCCCTCAAGCACAAGCTCCAGCTGCGCGATCTCACGCTGGATCTTTTCTGAACTGGCACCGAACGTCTGTCTTTTTAACCGGGCGATCTGGATGCGCAAGGCCTGGATGACGAGCGCATGCGTGCGTAAATCTGTTTGCAATTGAAGGATCATTTCCTTCAAGGCAGTGGGGTCATCGGGCAATGTGACGGGCGCTTCAGCCATGTCAAAAACATATCACATGGCAGAGTGAATCGCCACGCAAACACGCAAAATAGTCAGCAGCACCAAGGATATTTTCTCACAGGCGCGTCGGCGCAGACGTCCATTCCGGCCGCCTCCAGTCGATCCCCTCCCACAGCATCGAGAGTTGCGCCGAGGTCAGATGCACGGCCCCGCCAGACGCCTTCGGCCAGGGGAAGGAACCACGCTCCAGAACCTTGTAGTACAGGCAGAAGCCATGACCGTCCCAATGCAGCAGCTTGAGGCGATCACCCCTGCGCCCACGAAACGCAAACACCGCGCCGCTCCCCGGATTCTCATGCAGAACGCTCTGCGCCAGACCCGACAGTCCAGCGATCCCGCGCCGCATATCCGTCACACCGGCGGCCAGATAGACCCGAACGCCAACGCCGGGCCCAATCATGCCCGCTCCACAACGCGGATCAAGTGCATCAGATCGGTCTCTGCCAATCCCTCAACACCACAAAGCCTGCGGCCGTTCCCCAGCAAAATCTCGACCGAACCGATGCGGGCGGGCAAGCCTGTCGGCGAACAAGGCTCATGCGTCTCAACTGCCAGAAACGCAACATCGACGTCACCGCGCCAGAGCCCCTTCGCACGCAAATGAGTTCGCCACTGATAAATATGCTGCCGCGTGAGACCGTGGCGCCGCGCAACATCCGCCACCCTCGCGCCCTCGCAGCCAACCTCTTTGAGGATCGACAGCTTCTGCCCGTCCGACCAACGCCGACGACGCTCCACACCCATGAGAACTTCTTGCACCATGTCCAAACATCCCGGCAAACGACGTCGTTCACGACGACAATAATGGCGTCAGTTTAGAAGGACGGACGGGGATATGAAGGCGGTGTCAATCGGGTGATTACTGTTCAGGCGGCTTTCGCGGAGATGGTCGCGGCTTGCGGCTTCCAGTTCCATGGCAGCAATTCGTCGAGCCGACGTGCCGGGTGTGCGGCGATACGCGCGAGCACATCGGCGAGCCAGGCTTGCGGATCGACGCCATTCATCTTTGCCGTGACAATGAGACTGTACATGGCGGCCGCGCGCTGACCGCCGCGGTCGGAGCCGCAAAACAGCC
>CAIWVR010000230.1 GCA_903916165.1 uncultured Hyphomicrobiales bacterium
AAATATTTCGGCCATGGCGCGCGCGAAACAACGCTGCCGGAGGCAGCCATGCTCGCCGGCCTGATGAAGGCGCCGACCAAACTTGCGCCCAACCGCCATCCCGCCGCAGCAGTAGATCGCGCCTCGCAGGTCATCACCGCCATGGCGCAGGAAGGCATGATCACCGATCGCATGGCCGCACTGGCGATCATGCAGCCAGCCACCGTTTCGCGCGAGACAGCCGGCTCGATCAATTATGCGGCTGATTATGTGATGGACGTGCTCGATGAAACGGTTGGTGCCATCGACGAGGACATCGTCGTCACGACGACTCTCAGCGCGGACAAGCAGGCTGCCGCGGAAAAGGCGCTGACCGAGGAGCTCGACAAATCGGGCAAGCGATACGGCGTGGCGCAGGGCGCGCTCGTCTCCATGGATCCCAATGGCCAGATCAAGGCGCTGGTTGGCGGCCGCAATTATGCAGAAAGCCAGTTCAACAGGGCCGTTTCGGCACGGCGGCAGCCCGGCTCGTCGTTCAAGCCATTCGTTTACCTGACGGCGCTCGAGCGTGGCCTGACGCCGGAAACCATCCGCGACGACGCTCCGATCAATATAAGGGGCTGGCAACCCGAAAACGCGTCGCAAGATTATCAAGGCCCGGTGACGCTGACGCGCGCGCTCGCCATGTCGCTCAACACGGTCGCCGTTCGGCTTGGGCTTGAAGTTGGGCCGAAAGCCGTCGCAGCCACCGCGCACCGCCTCGGCATTGGCTCAGATCTTCAGCTCAATGCGTCAATTGCGCTCGGCACATCCGAGGTCACGCCGCTCGAACTCGTGTCCGCCTATACGCCCTTCGCCAATGGGGGCATCCGCGTGCAGCCGCATATCATCACCCGCGTGCGCACGGCGGACGGCAAGCTGCTGTACCAGCGCAAGGGGGCGAGCTTCGGGCGCGTCATCGAATTCGGCCATGTCGGCATGATGAATGCGATGCTGCAGGAAACGCTGATCATCGGCACGGGCAAACATGCCGAGCTTCCTGGCTGGCAGGCGGCCGGAAAAACCGGCACGTCGCAGGATTACCGCGATGCATGGTTCGTCGGCTACACCAGCCAGCTCGTGACCGGCGTCTGGCTGGGCAATGACGACAATTCGCCCACACGCAAGACATCAGGCGGCAATCTGCCGGTGAATATCTGGAGCAAATACATGCGCATCGCGCTGCTGGGAGCAGCACCGACGCCACTGCCTGGCCTCGCGTCTGGTGCCGATCCGACAGGCATATTGCCGCCCGCAGAGATCGGCGCGACAGGACCCCAAGCGCGACGCGACGCCATCGGCGACATGATCTCGCCGCCACGCGAACGCAGCTTTTTTGAGCGCCTGTTTGGCGGATGACAGATCTCCTGCATCAGGCAGGAGATCTTCTCTTCAGTGGACGCTGACCGTCTGCAGATCGTTCTGCCAGGCATTGGCAACGGCGGCAGCGCGTGTGTCCGTCAGGACGATGGGCGTGCCATTGGCGCTGAGCAGCGCGAAGAGCTGAAGGCCCGGCTCGATCTTCGGGGCCTGCGGGAACAGGCGCGTGACGTCTTCCGAGCGCATTTCCTTGACGTAAGCGATGGCACCATCGCCCAGATGGGCCAATTGTTCCGTGGTGAGCGGCACATGCGTGGCGTTTTTTTCAGCGTTCATGGCATTCTCCTGTCGCGGTTCGGTTGAACCCGCTGTCTTCGCGAGGACATTTCAGTCCCTCACGGAGATCCCGATCTTCTTGACGATCCGCTCCGGTTCGGGTCTGGCAAGATCCACACAGAGCAGGCCGTTTTTCAAATCCGCACCGAGCACGTCCATCCCCTCCGCGAGCAGGAAGGCCCGCTGGAACTGGCGGGCGGCAATCCCGCGGTGCAGATAGTGACGCTCGACATCATCGGTCTGGCGGCCGCGGATCAGGAGCTGGCGCTCCTCGAGCGTGATATCGAGCTGGTCCGAGGTAAAGCCGGCCACCGCAAGGGTGATGCGCAGGCGCTCGGGGTCGGTTTCGGTGCGCTTGAGACGCTCGATATTATAGGGCGGATAGCCATCCGACGTGGTTCGGGTGACCCGATCCAGCGCCCGCTCGATATCGTCGAACCCGAGCAAGAATGGCGAATTCAGATTCGGAACACGTGACATGACGAAGCCCTTCAGGCGCCTCGGAAACACAGGCCCTTGCGGCACCTGCCCCCAGGATATGGGGGGGCGCGCGATATGTTCAAGAGCGGCGCTCTTGCACGCAGACAGGGCTGATTTCGAAAACCTTGCCGGTCAGAGCATGCCAGGCAGGACGCAGTCGGGCGGACGATGTCCGTCCATGAAAGTTTTCACGTTGATGATGACCTTCTCACCCATGTCGATGCGGCCCTCATGTGTGGCCGATCCCATATGGGGCAGGAGCGTGACCTTTCCCGCTTTCACCAGCTTGACCAGCTTGGGCGAGACGGCAGGCTCATGCTCGAACACATCAAGACCCGCGCCTGAAATTTCTCCCGCCTCCAGCATGCGCGCGAGCGCATTCTCGTCGATGATCTCGCCGCGCGCCGTATTGACGACAATGGCATGCGGACGAAGGCATTTCAGACGGCGGGCCGACAGCAGGTGATAGGTGGCGGGCGTGTGCGGGCAATTGACAGACACAATGTCCATGCGCGCGAGCATCTGGTCGAGTGATTCCCAATAGGTCGCCGAGAGCGATTGCTCGAGCGCGGACGAGAGCCGGCGGCGGTTGTGATAATGAATCGACAGGCCGAAAGCGGCGGCGCGGCGCGCGACCGCCTGCCCGATCCGCCCCATGCCGACGATGCCGAGGCGCTTTCCGGTGATGCGGCGGCCCAGCATCCAGGTTGGCGTCCAGCCTTCCCATTCGCCCGACGGGATGACCGAGGCGCCCTCGACGAGACGCCGCGCGACCGCAAGGATCAACGCCATGGTCATGTCGGCCGTGTCCTCGGTCAGAACGCCCGGCGTATTGGTGACCGTGATGCCCCTGCGCAAGGCCGCGGTCACATCGATATTGTCGACGCCATTGCCGAAATTGGCGATCAGCTTCATGGATTCGCCGGCCTGCGCGATGAGGCCTGCGTCAATGCGATCCGTGACCGTGGGCACGACCACGTCAGCAACGCGCAGCGCGTCCGCGAGGCCCTGCTGCGACATGGGCTTGTCGGTCATGTTCAGGCGCGTCTCAAACAATTCGCACATGCGCGTCTCGACAACGTCGGGCAATTTGCGCGTCACGATCACCAAGGGTTTCTTCTTGGTCATGCGTCTGTCCCCGGACCTTCCTGAACCCGTCGCGGCAGCCTCGGCCGCGCAGGTGCACATGGCCAATTTTGTACGGTTTCATCATCCATTAACGGCGCAGGCGCTTAAGTGATCGCGCCCTGACGACGAGCTGGCAGGCCCATGCGGGACCCGCCAGCCTCTCTAGCAGATGGGCCGGCAAAGACAAGAATCGCGGACGCATCTGGAATCTGGGCGGCCGCTCAAAGCCAGACGTTTCTCCGGAGAAGGACCGACATGAGCCAGGGTCATGCGACTGCCTGCAAGAATTTCAAAAAGCGTGCGGCTGTCAGGTGTATTCAGCTCGCCTCCGGCCTGTTGGCGCTCGCCTGCACAGGCATGCTGCCGCTCGTTTCCGGCAGCGCTCTGGCACAGACAGGGAGCGCCACGGGCTTGCGGATTCCCCGCTACGTCAGCCTAAAGTCTGACCGTGTAAACTTGCGCGAAGGCCCCTCGAAAGATCACCGGACAAGCTGGATCTTCCAGCGCGCTGGCCTGCCGGTGGAAGTCACGGCGGAATTCGAGACCTGGCGGCGCATTCGCGATTCGGAAGGGTCCGAAGGCTGGGTCCTGCAATCGCTCCTGTCGGGCAAGAAGACCGCGCTGGTTGCGCCCTGGCGGCGGGGCGAAATGTTTGCGCTGTACGGAAAGCCACAGGACACAGCCGACCGCGTGGCAAAGCTGCAAACCGGTGTCCTGGCGACCGTGCGCAAATGCGATCCTGTCTGGTGCCGGATCTCGGGCGAGGGCTACGATGGCTACATCCAGAAAACGCTGCTCTGGGGGGTCTATCCGGAGGATGTCTTCGAATAGGCTTACTTACGCCTTGCGGCGAAGTCGCACGACCACGTCCACGCTGGCGATTTCCATGCCATCCAGCGCCTGGGGCACGCGCAGGATCTCGACGAGATCGTCGGGAATATCGACGAGCTGGTTGGTGTCTTCGATCAGGAAATGGTGATGCTTGGTGGTGTTGGTGTCGAAATAGGTCTTCGACCCGTCGACCGCAATCTCGCGCAACAGCCCGGCCTGCGTGAACTGGTGCAGCGTATTATAGACGGTCGCCAGCGAAATCGCGACGCGCGATCCCGTCGCCTCCTCATAAAGACGTTCGGCGGTGATGTGCCGGTCTCCCTTGGCAAACAGCAACCAGCCGAGCGCGACACGCTGGCGGGTGGGTCGCAAGCCGGACCGGCGCAGCTTCGCGCGCAGCTCGTGAACGGGACACCCCGCCAAGGCATCATTGCCCGGCTTGGGGCTGGTGGCGACAGGCAAGGCCCGTGCGATCGACTTCAGGTCTGCGGAAACTCGGGTCATGGAACTCTGCGGGTCGTGTCTTGAAACCTCAGACGGGCCGCGCACGGACCGTAATCATCCAACATTATAGGAAATCGTCAGGTCCAGGGCAATGTCGGATCTGGCCACGATCACGGCAAGGGCTCCCTTCCGGCGTGCCAAGGCCTGTGCTAGAAGGCCCCGTCCGGGGCGCTCAGCTCCGCTGACAATCTTGAAAGGTGCGAAATGGGCGACCGCCGCTCGAGCTTCGAATACGAAGACCTTCTCGCCTGCGGGCGGGGCGAACTCTTTGGACAGGGTAACGCCCAGCTTCCCCTTCCACCCATGCTGATGTTTGACCGCATCGCCGAGATTTCGGAAACCGGTGGTGCCAATGGCAAGGGCGTCATCCGCGCCGAGCTCGAGGTGCGCCCCGACCTTTGGTTCTTCGCATGCCATTTTCAGGGCGACCCCGTCATGCCGGGCTGCCTCGGCCTGGATGCGCTCTGGCAGCTCGTCGGCTTCTATCTTGGCTGGCTCGGCTCGCCCGGCCGCGGTCGTGCGCTGGGCGTCGGGGAGGTGAAATTCATCGACCAGGTGCTCCCCTCGGTCAAAAAAGTCGTCTACGGCGTCGACCTGAAGCGCGTGTTCCGCGGCAAGCTCGTGCTCGGCATCGCCGACGGCTGGCTCGAGGCGGACGGCAAGCGCATCTATGAGGCCAAGGACCTCCGCGTTGGCCTGTTCAAGCCCGAGACCGCCGCCTGAACCTGTCAGGGGCCGCAAAGCGCGGCCCCCCCACACACATGCACGGGGCCGCAGCGGCCTTAAGCAGGAGAGTACCATGAGACGCGTCGTCGTCACCGGCATGGGCATCGTGTCCGCCATCGGCAACAACAAACAGGAAGTCTTCACGTCGCTGCGCGACGCGAAATCGGGCATTGTCCGCGCGCAGAGCTATGTCGATCTCGGCTTTCGCTGCCAGGTCCATGGCGCACCGACGTTGAAACCCGAAGACGTCGTCGATCGGCGCGCCATGCGCTTCCATGGTGGCGGCACGGGCTGGAACCATGTCGCGATGGAACAGGCGATCGCCGATTCCGGCCTCGAAGACAAAGACATTTCCAACGAGCGCACCGGCATCATCATGGGTTCGGGCGGTCCGTCCGCGCGCACGCTGGTGGAGGCTGCCGACACGACCCGCTCCAAGGGGCCCAAGCGCGTTGGCCCCTTCGCCGTGCCCAAGGCCATGTCATCCACGGCGTCTGCGACACTTGCAACCTGGTTCAAGATCAAGGGTGTGAACTATTCGATCTCGTCGGCCTGCGCGACCTCGAGCCATTGCATCGGCAATGCTGCCGAGATGATCCAATGGGGCAAGCAGGACGTGATGTTCGCCGGCGGCTGCGAGGAACTCGACTGGACCATGTCCGTTCTGTTCGACGCCATGGGTGCCATGTCGTCGAGCTACAATGACACCCCCGCCACCGCCTCGCGCGCCTATGACAAGACCCGCGACGGCTTCGTCATCGCCGGTGGCGCGGGCGTTCTCGTGCTGGACGAATACGAGCACGCGAAAGCGCGCGGCGCGAAGATCTACGCCGAGCTCGTCGGCTATGGCGCGACCTCGGACGGCTATGACATGGTCGCGCCCTCGGGCGAAGGCGCCATGCGCTGCATGCGGCTGGCAATGGCGAATGTGACGTCGCCGATCGACTACATCAATCCGCACGCGACCTCGACGCCGGTTGGCGACGCCAAGGAAATCGAGGCGCTGCGCGAGGTCTTTGGTTCGGGCGAAAAGTGCCCGCCGCTCTCTGCCACCAAATCCCTCTCCGGCCATTCGCTCGGTGCGGCCGGCGTGCAGGAGGCGATCTATTCGCTGATCATGATGGAAAACCAGTTCATCTGCGAAAGCGCCAACATCACCGAAATCGACCCTGCTTTTGCGGACATGAACATCATCCGCAAGCGCATTGACAATCGTCCGCTCGGCACTGTGCTTTCGAACTCCTTCGGGTTCGGCGGCACCAATGCAAGCCTTGTTTTCAAACACATTGACGCTTGAGGGCTTGAACAGAATGAGCACCCCCGCAAGCGGACTGATGCACGGCAAACGCGGCCTCGTGATGGGCGTCGCCAATGACCATTCGATTGCCTGGGGCATCGCCCGGGCGCTCGCCGACCAGGGCGCAGAACTGGCCTTCACCTATCAGGGCGAGGCACTCGGCAAGCGTGTGAAGCCGCTCGCTGAAAGTGTTGGCTCGTCCATTGTCCTGCCTTGCGACGTCGAAGACATTGCCAGCGTCGATGCCGCATTTGACGAGCTGAAAGCACAATGGGGCAAGCTCGACTTCCTCGTTCATTGCGTCGCCTTCGCGGACAAGAACGAATTGAAGGGACGCTATGCGGACACGTCGCGCGACAATTTCAGCCGCGCCATGGTGATTTCGGCCTTCTCCTTCACCGAAGTGTCGAAGCGCGCTGCGGAAATGATGGGGGACGGCGGTTCGCTGCTGACGCTGACCTTCGGCGGTGCCACACGTGTCATGCCGAACTATAATGTCATGGGTGTCGCCAAGGCTGCTCTGGAAGCCAGCGTACGCTATCTTGCCGCTGATTTTGGACCGCAGAACATTCGCGTGAACGCCATTTCGGCAGGGCCAATCCGCACGCTCGCCGGTGCCGGCATCGGCGATGCACGCGCCATGTTTAATTATCAGCGTTCGCATTCGCCGCTGCGCCGCAGCGTGACGATCGAGGATGTCGGCGGGGCCGCGCTCTATCTGCTGTCCCCCCTGTCGTCAGGCACGACCGGCGAGGTGCATTTTGTGGATGCGGGCTATAACATCATCTCGATGCCGCGCCCGGAAGACCTGAGCGCCTGATCTTTCGACGCGTCACACACGAAAAAGCCCGCCGTGCATCGCCGCCGGCGGGGTTTTTTCTGGGGCAAATCGATCAGCTGATGGACATGCCAGGCGAGGCCGACACCGGCGGTCCCGGCACTGGCGGAGACCTTGTCGCGATGTGCCAGAATCACGGCGTCTGACTGCTCACTGCGGCCAAAGGCACAGCCCGCACGGGCGCGAACGTCGTTCGAGACATCATCGCGAAAGCTTTGCCTGTTTGAGCGTCCAGCCCGCACCGTGCGCTTGGCAACCGCCGCTTCAGCGCTCACGGGAAGGCTGATGGAGGAGTCCTGACAGGCGGGCCGACCGCGTGGACGCGCAAGTGCATGACGCTGTCTGGCGCATCGCTTCATGAACAAGGTTTCATCTCGGCACAGCCAAGATGAACAAAGCTTAATTTGAAAGGGGAGCTGACTGGGAGCAGGCTTCCAGCATCGAACATGCGCTGGAGATCAACCATGAAGCGTGCAAATCAGATCCTGACTTTTTCCGCCGCTGTCGGCGCAGGCCTTCTCGCGGCATCCGCCTATGCCCAGCAAGCGGCAACGCAGCCGCCCCCTGCCCGACCCGAGACCTCGACGCAAGCCACGCCGGCCCCACATGCAGCACGGGGTCCCTCGAAGGAGGACCGCGCCGCCTTCTTCGAAGCACATGTTGCGGCGATTCACGCCGGGTTGCGATTGACGCCGGATCAGGAGCTTTTGTGGGGGCCTGTTGAGAGCGCC
>CAIWVR010000231.1 GCA_903916165.1 uncultured Hyphomicrobiales bacterium
ACGCGATGCCATTCCGAAACATCTCCCGCCCCCAGCAGGAAATAGATCAGGGACGACACCGCGCGGCCGTTGGCGTCGGTGCGCGCGTCGCGAAAGGTCTCGCGATAGAAGCCGCCTTCGGGATGGGGCGTCAGCTCGAGACGGCGCACGATATCGTGCGCGTTGAGACCGCCATGCTGGTAGAAACTTGCCATGTGTCAGGCCTTGTTCTTGCGTTCGCGCAACGCGCCGAAGACGGCGGCGGGATCGGCACCCGGCAGGCCGACGCTCGCCTGCACCTGCGGGTTTTTCGCGCGCAGGAAAGGATTGGTCGCCAGTTCGAGTGCGAGGGTTGTGGGGAGCGTGAAGCGCCCCTCCGCGCGGTGGGCATCAACCTCGCGCATGCGGTCGACCAGCAGCGTGTTGGTGCCATCGACCGTCAGCGCGAAGCGGCCGTTGGCCTGCGTATATTCATGCCCGCAATAGACGCGGGTTTCGCCGGGCAGCGAGGCGAGCTTGACCAGGGATTCCCACATCACCGTCATTGATGTCTCAAACACCCGGCCGCAGCCGAGCGCGAACAGGGTGTCGCCGGCAAACAGCAGGTTCTCGACCGGGAAGAAATAGACGATGTGCCCGGCGGTGTGGCCGGGCGTCTCGATCACCTCCGCGCCGAGCGCGCCGATCGTCACCCGATCGCCTTCGCTCAGGAGGGCATCGGCGGGGCCGGTTGTCGGCACGATGCGCTCCGCCTCGCGGGCGGGAATGTGCAGCTTCGCCTTCGGAAATTGTGTACGCAGCGCGGGGACACCGTCGATGTGGTCGCCATGGCGGTGCGTGATCAGGATGTCGGTCAGCGTCCAGCCTTTCCCGGCCAGCGCGGCGAGATAGGGTGCGGCGTCCGGAACGTCGATCGCTGCGGTGGCACCGGTTTCGGAATCATGGACGAGTACGCCGAAATTGTCGGTCTGGCAGAGGAATTGATGGACTTGCGCTGGCATGATGATCCTCTTTCGGCATGTGCGACGGTCGCGGGACGCTAGTGGCGGCACCGATTGGCGTCAACGCGCGAACCGGGCATGAGCCGGAGGGTTTCCGTCTTGTGCCCAACCATGGCACATAGGGCGCATGGCTCAGGATGTCGTCGATCTTCGTTCATTCTATGCAACGCCACTTGGCGAGGTCGCGCGCCGTCGCGTGTCGCAACTGGTGCGCGAGCGGTGGTCGCGCTGCATCGGCCTGTCTGTCCTGGGCATTGGCTATGCCACGCCTTATCTTGAGCCCCTGCGCGAGGAAGCCCTGCGCGTGCTGGCCTTTATGCCAGCCGAGCAGGGCGTCGTGAATTGGCCGACGCAGGGACGTTCATCCTCGGCACTGGTCGATACCAGCATGCTGCCGCTGCCTGATTCCTGTATCGACCGGGTGCTTCTGGTCCATGCCCTGGAGGCGATTGACCATCCGCGCGACGTGCTGTCGGAGATCTGGCGCATCCTGACGCCGGGCGGGCGCGTCATCGTGGTGGCTCCCAACCGGCGCGGCCTGTGGGCGCGGATGGACACGACGCCCTTCGGCCAGGGGCAGCCCTATTCGAAGAGCCAGCTGCGCGAGCTGCTGCGTGACACCTTGTTCTCGCCGGTGCATTGGGCCGAGGCGCTCTATGTGCCGCCCTTTGCCCGCAATTATCTGCTCAGGGCCGCGCCGGCCTTCGAGGCGCTGGGGTCGCGGCTCGGCCTGCCGGGCGCCGGGCTGCATCTGGTCGAGGCGACCAAGCAATTGTACCGGCCCGTCGCGGCGCGTCGGGCCCGACAGCGGTTGCCGAAATTCGAGCCGGCACTCGTCCCAAGTCCGTTGCCGCCGTTCACGGGCCGCTGATTCGGGCGGGCCGACTGTCGACTATCGTCCTTTGCTCAGCCCGGCAGGCGCAGGCCGAAGCTCCGGGCAAGAAACATCCCGCCCTGCAGCAGGCCCGCACCGTCGATGCCGTGACCGACGCCCGCCGACAGGTGCCACTGGCAGGGAATTCCGGCACCCCCGAGCGCATCCGCGCTCATGAACAGGGCGTCGGGAGGAATGACATCGTCGCTGTCGCCATGCACCAGCAGCACCGGCGGGGTCTGGCCCCGGGCATTGCGGGCGGTCGCCTCGGACAGATGTTCCGGCCCGACGATCACGCCGGAAAAGCCGAGAATCGCCGCTGGCGCGCTCTTGCGGCGCAGGCCGACGTGAAGGGCCATCATCGTGCCCTGGCTGAACCCGACCAGCGCGAGATTCGAATCGTCGAGCCCATGGCCGGCGAGTTCCGCATCGAGGAAATCGTCGAAGCCCGGTCGGGCAGCGACCGCGCCGCGCCAGCGCTCGTCGGGCGCGCGGGTGTAAAGCGGAAACCATTGCCGGCCGGAGGGCGACTGCAGGCAGCGATCAGGCGCGTGCGGCGAGACGAAAGCGGCATTGGGCAAAAACGCGCGCCATTGCGCGCCCAGCTCGATCAGATCCTGCCCGTCGGCGCCATAGCCATGAATGAAGACAACCAGCTGCTTCACAGGCCCGTCCTTCGGATTGAGGCGCGGGCCATCCATCGTTGTCGCCATGTCAGGTCTCCAGTTCCGTCCGCCATCGAGGCCTGAGGCTTGCCTTTTTGCGGGCCCGCCCGTCAAGGCTTTCTGGTCGCGTCAAGTCATGCAAGGCTGGTGGCAGCTATTTCCGCGCGGCGCGCTATGAAAACACTACCGACGAACCACATATAAAACGCGCCAGGAATTTCGGGGTAATGCCGTTTCGATGACCAGTTCCGCAGCATCCGGGCCGGGCCACCATGCCCAGCTCTGGCAAGAGAGCGATCTCCGGCCGGTGTTCCGTTTCGCGCCCTCGCCGAACGGTTATCTGCATCTTGGTCATGCCTATTCGGCCCTGCGCAATTCTGAACTGGCACGCCAGCACGACGGGCGGTTCCTGCTCCGTCTCGAAGACATTGATCTCGACCGCTGCCGTCCCGATTATGAGCAGGCGGTTTTCGAGGACCTCGCCTGGCTCGGTCTGGTCTGGGAAGAGCCGGTGCTGCGCCAGTCCGAGCATTTTTCGCTCTATGCGTCGGCGGTCGAGGGCTTGCGCAATCGCGGGCTGCTCTATCCCTGTTTCTGTTCGCGGCTTGACATCTCGCGTGTCGTCAGCGGCTTGCGCGACTGGCCGCGTGATCCCGACGGCGGCCCGATCTATCCCGGCACCTGCCGCCACCTCTCGCAGGAGGAACGCGCACGCCGCCTGGCCTCCGGGCAGCACGCAGCCTTGCGCCTCGACATGGCACAGGCGGTGAGCGAAGTCGGCATCCGGCTCGCGTGGCGTGAATTGGGAGAAGGCGAGGAGGTCCGCGACGTCCGCGCCGAACCGCAGCTCTGGGGCGACGCCGTGCTGGCGCGCAAGGACATTCCGACCAGCTACCACATCAGCGTGGTCATCGACGATGCGCGCCAGGGCGTCACTGACGTGGTGCGCGGCAAGGATCTGTTTGATGCGACGAGCCTTCACAGGCTTTTGCAGATATTGCTCGATCTGTCGGCCCCGCGCTATCGCCACCACGAATTGCTGCGTGACGTGACCGGGCAGAAGCTGTCGAAAAGCACACGCGCCAGATCTCTGCGTGCGCTGCGCGCTGAGGGAGTGACCGCGCAGGATGTGCGCCGCCGCCTCGGCTTTTCCAGCTAGGGGGCAAGCCTGTTGAGCCGCAAGGCCGCCGCGACCGAGACGGCCAGCAGGACCAGAGTGTAGCCGACCACAGCCGGCCAGTCCCCGGCCAGATAGAACCAGCCACCCATCCAGCCCGCCAGGCTCGATCCTGCATAATAGCTCAGCATGTAGAGCGAAGAGGCATGCCCTTTCGATTGCCGGGCCAGACGGCCGACGGCGGCGCTGGCGATGGAATGCGCGAAGAAGAAGCCGATGGCGAGCGTGACGATACCCGCCACCACGGCAGCCAGCGGTGCCAGCAGTGTCAGCACGACACCCGCCGCCATCAGCAAAAGTCCGGCTGGCAGGACCCGGCGGCGTCCAAACCGGTCCGTCAGCGGCCCGGCAATCGAGGAGGAAGCGATCCCGAACATATAGACCAGAAACAGCAGCCCCATGTCGCTCTGGCCGAGCCGGTAGGGTGCCGCGGTGAGATGGAAGCCGACATAGTTGAAGATCGTGATGAAGGCACCCATGCCGGTGAAGGCAATGAGAAAGGCCATGCGCAGGCCTGGCGAGGCAAGGTGGATCAGCCAGGCGCGCAGATGAAATGCCGGATCGAACGCCATGCGCCGGACGACATGGCGCGACGGCGGCAATAGCAGCAGAAAGCCGACAGCGGCGAGGATGCCCGTCACGCCGAACACGCCGAGCGCCCAGCGCCAGCCGAAGAAATCGGTGAGAATGCCGCTGCCGACCCGCCCGACCATGCCGCCGAATGCTGTCCCGGCGATATAAAGGCCCATCGCATGGCCCGCGCTGCGCGGCTCCAGTTCCTCCGTGAGCCAGGTCATCGCCACCGCCGGCACGCCGCCCAGCACAAGGCCGGTGATGGCGCGCGACAGCAGCAGCAGGGTCCAGCCGGGCGCAAGCGCGGCGGCCATGGTCATCAGCGCGCCCGCCGTCATCGAGGCAAACATCACGTTGCGTCGGCCAAAACCTTCCGAAAGAACTGCGGCGCAGAGAATGGCAACGGCCAGCAGGGCGGTCGCCAGCGACATGGTCAGGGCGCTTTGCGCCGGGCTGACATGGAAGTCTTGTGCGAAGACGGGCAGCAGAGGCTGCACGCAATAAAGCAGCGAAAAGGTCGAGAAGCCGGCGAGGAACAGCGCAAAGCTCGCGCGCTTGAACGCCGGGGCCCCGCGCGCAATGCCCGGATGCTTTTCGGCCGTCATCACACGACCACCCAGATCCAGAACAATGTCGTGCCGAGCGCCAGCGTCGTCGAAAGCGCAATGGCGCTCGAGGCCAGCGTTTCCCCCACGCGATAGCGCGCCGCGAACAGATAGGCGTTGACGCCCGTTGGCATGGCCGCAAACAGGGTCGCAACGCCGGCCCAGACGCGCGGCATGTCGAAAATATGGAACGCCAACCCGTAGACGATGGCGGGATGAACGATCAGCTTCAGCCCGATGATGGGCAGCGTCTCGCGCAGGCTCGCGCGCATGCCATATTGCTGGAGCGCAAGGCCCATGGCGATCAGCGCGCAGGGCGCGGCGGCACCACCGAGCCCGTCGATCACGGCTTTCACGGGTCCGGAGGGCGTGACGTCAAGGCCGCGCAGCAGCACGCCTGCAAACAAGGCGAGCAGGATGGGATGCAAGGCGAGCCGCTGCGCGATCTGCGCCCAAGGCACGCCCTTGCGTCCTTCATGGAGCAGCGTCGCGCAGGTCATTGTGACAGGCAGGTGCACGGCGATGAGAAGGAACAGCGGTGCCGCGCCAGCGTCCCCGAAGGCCTGCAGGATGACCGGAATGCCCACCAGGACGGTGTTCGCCTGGCCCGACGAGAAGCCGGCGACAACGCTTTCCGCATAGGACCGCTTGTGCCAGCGCCGGGCGAGCCCCATGCCCATTGCCCAGACGAGCGTGACGCCGATGAAATAGGACGCCCAATAGCCCCAGGGCTGAAAGGGCGGCAAGGTCGCACTCGTCATGGTGCGCAGGACGAGCGCTGGCGTGGCGAGCGAAAAGACAAAGTCCGACAGGCCTTCGCTGGCGCGCCGGTCGAGCAGCCCAAAGAGCGCGGCCGCATAGCCAAGCCCGATCAGGAGAAAGACCGGAAGGTTGATCGCGAGAAGTTCGTTCAACGCGTGACGCCGGGGCGCATCATCTCTGGCTGGGCCTCGGCGCGGGTGTTGCCTGTGACGCGCGCCGCATTCGGTGCCTTGGCGATAAGCCCGTCGATGCGGCTGCGTTCTCTCTTGAACGATGTGAGCATGCGCGTGTCGAGTTCGCGGGTGCGCGCCAGTTTCACGCGCATGGGGTCGACGAAATGGCCGTTGACGATGACTTCATAATGCAGGTGCGGGCCGGTCGCGAGGCCCGTCATGCCGAGAAAGCCGACGACCTGCCCCTGCCGCACGCGCGCGCCCTCGGTCATGCCGCGGGCAAAGCCCGACAGATGGTTATAGGCCGTGACATAGCCATTGGCGTGCTGGACCTCGACGCGATTGCCATAGCCGGATTCGCGCGCCGCCTTGATGACCGTGCCATTGCCGGCGGCAAAGATCGGCGTGCCCATGGGGGCAGCCCAGTCGACGCCGGTGTGCATGCGGGTGTAGCGCAGGATCGGGTGGCGGCGCATGCCGAAGCTCGAGCGCTGCTCCCCGGTCGCAAGGGGCTTGCGGATCAGGAATTTGCGCGTCGAGCGGCCATTCTCGTCATAATAATCGAGCGAGCCGTCATCGGGTGCCTGGAAGCGGTAATAGCGGTAGGTCTCTCCACGCGTTGTGATCGCCGCATAGAGCAGGTCGTTGCGCGCGTCGGACTCCTCACCGTCTTCGTAAAACGCCTCGAATGAATCGCCGGCCGCGACGGGGCGCTGGAAGTCAACGTCATTGGCGAAGACGCGCAGAAGGTCACCGATCAGCGGTTTTGGCAGTTCCTGCTTGAGCGACGTCTCGTAGAGAGAATCGTAGAGGCGCATGCCGCCGCCATCCTCGTCGTCCTCGTCCTCGTCCTCGCTGGCCTTGGGTTTGGCCGCCTTGCGCCCGTCGTCGAGCCGGGCCACGGCAATATAGGAGCCGCTGTCATTGGCAGCGATGGTCGCGGTGGCCTCTTCGTCAAGATAGATCGAGAGCCGTGCAACCTGTCCCATGCGGCCGGTGCCGTCGAGATCATCGAACAGGACCTTGATTTTCTGGCGCTCGCTCAGACCGCGGGCCGCCGAGCCGAGTGCCGCAACGATGCGCGGGATCTGCTCGCGCATGACGCCGCCACCGCGCAGCACATCGTCGAAGCTCTCGCCCCTGCGCACCAAAAGCAGGCGCTCGTCATTCTGACCCTGCTGGACCGGGGGCGAACGCGGAATGTCGGTGACGTTTTCAGGCACCATGCGCACTTCGATCGACGAGAAGGGGGCCATGACAGATGTGTTCGACCCGGCATAGCCGAGCCCACCCGACAGGTCGAGGCCGGCGCGGCTCGTGCGCATGAGCAGGAGTTGCGGCGGCAGCGCGAGTGGGCGCTGGCCGGCGGCGAGCGCCGTGCTGCGAATATGTTCGGCGATCTGCGCCTGGATTTCCTCAAGGGTCAGGGCAGGCCCGCCGTCCTGCGCGGGCAGTGCGGCAAGATCGCGCGTCGTGAAGGCGATTTCGGCATCATCGCGCAAGGGCGCGGGTTCGGGCGGCGGTACGCCGTCCATCGGGTTTCGCGCGTCTGACAGAAGACGCAGCGGGTTAAAGGTCGGAACTTCGTCTGAATATCCGGCGCTAGTGACGAGAAGATTGGTGGCGACCCGCGTGAAGCCACGCACGCGCACGAATTCCCGGTCACCGATGCTGATTGTGGTCGGGGTCTTGAAGGTCTGCT
>CAIWVR010000232.1 GCA_903916165.1 uncultured Hyphomicrobiales bacterium
CGCCAGCCATTGCTGGTGCGCGGTGATGTCACGGCGCAGATCGCCGTCACGGAAATGGGCGCGATGCGCGTCGGCGACTTATGCAGCCGCTTCGGCGCGGGCACGCTCACGGATGCCTTCGCCGCGATCCTGAAAGGCGCGGCGGATGAACTTCGCGCCGCCATCGGTAAATTGCCGGAAGGCACATCCTCCGCCGAAGGTTTCATGGATTCCGATGGCGTGGTGATGGACAAGCCGATCAAGCTCGCCGTGACAATCGAGGTCAGGGACGGTCTTGCGACCTTCGATTTTTCGCAGAGCGATCCCCAGGCGAAAGGGCCGGTCAATCTGCGGCCCTCCATGGTCGAGGCCTGCGTTTTCTATTCATTGATCGGATCGCTTGGACCGCGCTTCGCCTTCAATGACGGCATGCGCGACGCCGTGCGCATTGTCTGCAAGCCGGGCACGGTGACCCATGCGAATGCGCCGGCGCCGGTGTCCAATTACCAGATGGTCAATCTGAAACTCGTCGATGTCATCTTGCAGGCCATGGCGCATTTTCAGCCCATGCGGGCCATCGCCGGTGCGGGCTCCTCAAGTGCCTTGCTGATCAACTGGTCCAGGGCCCGGGACGGTGGCTCATCGATGCAATATGAGATCATCGGCTCGGCCTATGGCGGGGGCATGGGCCATGACGGCACATCGGCCACGGCCGCCCATCTCTCCAACCTGCACATCACGCCCATCGAAATTCTGGAATCCGAATATCCATGCCAGATCACAAAGTTCGAGCTTGTGCCTGACACCGGCGGCGCGGGCCGCTGGCGCGGCGGACTGTCGATGCGGCGCGAATATCTGCTGCTCGAGGATGCCAGCGTCATTCGCCGCTTCGACAAGGGGCGTTTTCCGCCCAACGGGCTGGCGGGCGGTCACGACGGCAAGGGCGCGTCCTTTGTCATCAATCCCGGAGCTGCAAATGAACAGCGTGTCTCCGCATCAGGGCGTTTCGAAATGCAGGCCGGGGACCGGTTCGTCATTCAGACGGCGGGCGGCGGCGGCTATGGTGATCCGCGCGCGCGCGCGCGCGAGGCGATCGAGACAGATGTGGCCGAAGGGCGCGTGACGCCGGAGGCGGCAGCAGAGGCCTACGCCCCTGCGCCAAGACCAAAGTGGTGAGCAGCACCGACATTTAGCCGATGCGCGCGCGAGGGCCCTCCATCAGATGGAAGAGCCCCTGCATCGGCAGATCCTTGTGCATATCCTGGCTAGAGTGTCTGTCGGTCGGCCGCTTTGCGGGCGGCCGCCGCTGCCCAAGGCCTGAAGTGCATGAGGAGGAAGACCGCGCCAAGCGCAAAGCCCAGAAGGTCGCTTGAGACGCCGGGGAAGATGAGCGCGGCGCCGCTGGCAAAGGCGATCAGGCGTTCGATCAAGGTCAGGGGCCGCACCAGATAGCCCTCGAACGAGATCGAGATGATGGCGATGCCGAGCATGGCAATGACGAGGGCCTGAAGGATGTCCGGCCAGGTGCCGAGCGTCAGCAAAGCCGGATTATAGACGAACATGAAGGGGACGACGAAGGCAACGAAGGCCACGCGCGTGGCGTGGAGCCCGGTTTTCAGAAAGGGGCTTTTCGCCACGCCCGCCGCAGCGACCGAGGCGAGTGCATCTGGCGGCGTGAGCACCGCGAGCGCTGAATAATACATGACGAAGAAATGCGTCACGATCACCGCCGTGCCCGCCTGCATCCCGTCATTCTTCAGAAACACCTGCAGCATCGGGATGGTCACTGCGACCTGCACGATATAGCTCGCCGACGGCGGCACGCCCATGCCCAGAATGATCGTGACGATCATTGTCACCACAAGGCCGATGAACAGCGAGCTTACGATCAGGGTGGCGACCTGTGTGAACTTGAGCGAAATGCCGGTGAGTTCGAAAACCCCGACGATCATGCCCGCCGCCGCCGTGGCGATGGCGACCATCAGGGCACCCTTGGCACCGTTCTCGAGAGCTTCGAAGATTTCGCGCCAGCCCATGCGCGTGTGCTTGCGCAGCCAGGACGAGAGCACGCAGGCGCCGATGGCGCCGGTGACGGAATATTGCGCCGAATAACCGCCGACCATCATGTAGATGAGCACGCCAAGCGGCAGCGAGGTGTGCCAGTTCGCCCGCAAGGTCGCGCGCCAGTCCGGCAATTCCTCCTCGGGCAGGCCGCCGATACCATGACGCAGGGCGGACCAGTGCACTGTGAGAAAAATGCCGAAGAAATAAAGGAAAGCGGGAATGATCGCGTAGAGCGCAATGGTGCCGTAAGGC
>CAIWVR010000233.1 GCA_903916165.1 uncultured Hyphomicrobiales bacterium
CTGCGCCCAATTGCAGTCGACATGGATCTTGGCAATGGAAATGCGCGTGCCGGGATTGGGCTGGAACACGGGCGGCTGCCAGTCCGGCATGGCTTCGGCCGGACCCATCCAGACCCAGACAAAGCCCGCACCCTCGCGCACGGGATAGGCCTTGTGCTTGACCTTTTCGGCAAAGCCGGAGCCTGCCGGCTCGGACGACATTTCGACGACATTGCCCTCCACGTCGATCTTCCAGCCATGGTAGAGGCAGCGCAGGCCGCAGTCCTCGTTGCGCCCGAACACCAGCGACGCGCGGCGATGCGGGCACATTTCATCGAGCACGCCAACGCGGCCCTCGCTGTCGCGGAAGACGACGAGATCCTCGCCGAGCAGGCGGATTTTCAACGGATCGCCATCGGGCTCCGGCACTTCCTCGCTCAGGCAGGCAGGCAGCCAGTGATGGCGCATGACCTGACCCATGGGCGCGTCATGTTCGACGCGGCACAGCAGGTCGTTTTCCTCACGTGTCAGCATGGCGTCCTCCGGCGGGCGCTTGGGCACCCGTATCCTTAGCTCTCTAAGTTTTCGTGAACATAACCCTACACGCGCGGCTTGGGAAGGTCTTGCGGAAGAATTCTTAGCCCTCTAACTATGTCGTGAGCGGGCACAGCCCCGGGGAGGACAGATGTCGACGGAAGCCCTGACGCAGATGCTGCGCATCACGCAGAAACAAAATGTCGCAGACGACATTGCTTTCTTCGAGCTGCGCCGCGCGGACGGCGGCGACCTGCCGCCCTTCAGCGCGGGCGGACATATTACCCTGCGCATTCCCAACGGCGACCTGCGCAAATATTCCCTGTGCAACGACCCGGACGAGCGGGACCGCTATTGCATTGCCGTCAAGCGCGATGCGTTCGGTCGCGGCGGCTCGATGAATCTCGTCGATGCGGCGCGCGAGGGCGACGACATCGCCGTGTCCGAGCCGCGCAACGATTTCGAACTGGTTGCGGCGCCGCAATATCTGTTCATCGCGGGCGGCATCGGCATCACGCCGATCCTGTCGATGATCCGCCACCTCCGCGCGACGGGACAGGGCAAGTTCAAGCTGATCTACCTGACGCGCTCGGGCCAGACGACAGCCTTTCTCGACGAGCTGAAGCAGCCTGAATTTCGCGGCATGGTCACGATCCATCACGACGAGGGCAACATTGAAAATGCGCTCGATCTCTGGCCGGTGCTCGAAAAGCCCGGCATGGCGCATCTTTATTGCTGCGGCCCGCGCGGGCTGATGCAGGCGGTGCGCGACATGACCGGGCACTGGTCGAGCGCGCGCGTCCATTTCGAGGATTTCACGCCGGCCGGCGCGATGACCAAGCCCGACGATGTGGCGTTCAATGTGCAGCTTGCCAGATCGGGCGCGACCTACGCAGTTCCGGTCGGCAAGACGATCCTCGAGGTCCTGCGCGCCAACGGCCACGAGGTCCCGTCCTCCTGCGAGAGCGGCACCTGCGGCTCGTGCCGCACAAAGCTGCTGGCGGGCGAGGTCGATCATCGCGATCTGGCGCTGGCCGATTATGAAAAGGCCGACAGCCTCATGGTCTGCGTGTCGCGCGGATTGTCCGACATCACGCTCGATCTCTAGAGGACATCCAGACATGGCCGTGCGCAAGATCAGGCTGGGCATTGCAGGCATCGGGCGCGCCTTTTCGTTCATGATTCCGACGTTCCGCGACGATCCGCGCATCGAGATCGTCGCCGGTTTCGATCCGCGCCCCGAGGCGCGCGTGCGGTTCACGCAGGATTTCGCCGCGCAGGCCTTCGAGACGATGGAGGCCTTGTGCGCGGCCGATATCGATGCCGTCTACATTGCCTCGCCGCACCAGTTTCACGCGCCGCAGGTTGAGATTGCCGCCGCTCATGGCCGGCATGCGCTGGTGGAAAAGCCGATGGCGCTGTCGCTGGAGGAGTGCGAGCGGATGATCGCAGCCACCCGCAAGGCCGGTGTGCATCTCATCGTCGGCCACAGCCATTCTTTCGATGCGCCCATCATGAAATTGCGCGCGCTGGTCGAGAGCGGGGGCTATGGCCAGCTGCGCATGATCACCGCGCTCAATTTCACCGACTTCCTCTATCGTCCGCGCCGTCCGGAGGAACTCGACACGGGGCAGGGCGGCGGCGCGGTCTATAATCAGGCGCCGCATCAGGTCGAGATGATCCGGCTCATCGCGGGCGGCCGCGTGAAAAGCGTGCGCGCCATGACCGGCATCTGGGACCCTGCGCGGCCCACCGAGGGCGCCTATAACGCCTTCCTGACGTTCGAGAATGGCGTCACCGCCACCATGACCTATTCGGGCTATGGGCATTTCGATTCGGATGAATTCACCGGCTGGGTCGCCGAAAGCGGCCTGCGCAAAGATCCCGCGAAATATGGTGCCAGCCGCGCTGCGATTCTGGCCTCCGGCGACCTTGCGCAGGAGACGGCGCTCAAGAATGCCCGCAATTATGGCGGCGCAGATTATGCCGACGCCTCGCACGTGCCCGCGCGCCAGCACCAGACCTTCGGCCTGTTGATTGCGAGCTGCGAGGGTGCCGACCTGCGGCCCTTTGCCGATGGCGTGCGGATCTATGGCCATCTGAAACAGGACTTCGCGCCGCTGCCGCCGCCCGTCGTGCCGCGCTCCGAGGTGATCGACGAGCTGGCCGCTGCCGTCTTTGATGATGTCGCGCCGCTGCATTCGGGGGAATGGTCGCTGGCGACCATGGAAGTCTGTCTCGCGCTGCTGCAATCGGCGCGCGAGGGCCGCGAGATCGGGATGAGCCGGCAAGTCGGCCCGGAGACCGGA
>CAIWVR010000234.1 GCA_903916165.1 uncultured Hyphomicrobiales bacterium
GGGCGTGAGACGAGATCGCCGCGCAGCTTGGGGATGATGCAGAAGGAGCAGCGGTTGTTGCAGCCTTCCGAAATTTTCAGATAGGCGTAATGGCGCGGCGTCAGCTTGACGCCCTGCGGCGGCACCAGATCCATGAAGGGATCATGCGCGGGCGGCACCGCCTGATGCACGGCGCCCATGACGCTCTCATAGGCCTGTGGCCCGGTGATCGCCAGCACATTGGGGAAGCGGTCGCGGATCTGCTCGGGCTCGGCGCCCATGCAGCCGGTGACAATGACCTTGCCATTCTCCTTCAGCGCCGCGCCGATGGCCTCGAGCGATTCCGCCTTGGCGCTGTCGAGAAAGCCGCAGGTGTTGACGATGACCGCATCTGCGCCCGCGTGGCTGCGGGTCAATTCATAACCTTCCGCCCGCAATTGCGTGATGATGCGCTCGCTGTCGACCAGCGCCTTGGGGCAGCCGAGCGAGACGAAGGAGATCCGCGGCGGATCGGAGGGGGTCTTTGCGGTCATGGGCAACCTCGGAACTTGGGCGATCTCAAACCTTGGGCAATCTCGAACGTGAGGCGCGCCGCGTCGATGCCACGGGCGGGCCGCTCATGCAACCATTGCTCCGGGCTCTGCGCGCCCGGACGCTGGCAAGGATCAGCCGGGCGCCCGTCAAATGGGGCAGGGGAGCCCGTGTCGTCCGGCGCTGCGGCGGGACAATGCACGGCTGAGGATGGCGTGCGACAGGCTTTGACCGGGCAGGAAAGGGCATGGGTATCTGCAACATGAATTGGTACATATATTTTGTAGCGCGTTGGTAAATGGTATGTAATATTAGGAGAAGTAAAATAATAACAGGGGTTTGATCGGCCGTCGTTGACTTGAGGGTCAGGCGGTTGCCATACCAGAATGAATGATCCACGGGGCGGGTTCTTGATCGACTTGCACAGCCATATTCTTCCGGGCCTCGACGATGGTGCTGCCGATCTGGCGGCGTCACTCGAAATGGCGCGTCTGGCTGTTGTGGACGGCACGACGGTCATGGCCTGCACGCCGCATTTCTTTCCCGGCGTCTATGACACGCAGGCCGGCCACGTCCTGTCCGCGATCGAGTCCCTGCAGCTCGAGATTGACCGGGCGGGCATCGGCCTGCGCCTCGTGTGCGGGGGCGATGTGCATATTGCGCCCGACCTGGTCGGCAAAATCAGGCGGCGCGAGGTTTTGACGCTGAATGGCACTCGCTACATTCTCATCGAGCCGCCGCATCATGTCCTGCCGCCGCGCATCGAGAGCATATTTTTCGATCTGCTCTCTGCCGGCTACCAGCCGATCCTGACACATCCCGAACGGATGCAATGGGTTGAGCAGAAATATGACCTGATCACGCAATTGTGGCGGTCGGGTGTCTGGATGCAATTGACGGCCGGCGCGGTGACGGGCACCTTTGGTTCTAGGGCGAAGCATTTTTCGCAAAAAATCCTGTGCGACGGCATGGCCCATCTGGTCGCCTCGGACGCCCATAATGTGCATGCGAGGCCGCCGGGCCTCAAGGCCGCCCACGCGGCCCTCTGCGATCTTGTCGGGGCCCAAGAGGCGGACAATCTGGTACAGGCGCGTCCAGCCGCCATGTTGCGAGACGGGCAACAGCAAGAAATTCCCACCGCCTATGCGGGAAATGTCGAAGCGGACACAAGCGCCAGCCGAAACGGCTTTTGGCGGCGTCTGCTCAGAAATTGAGGGATCCAGGAACCGTGACCCACGCACTCCATCGTCTCATCTTTGCCGCCCTGGCGTGCTCCCTCCTGCTGGCGGGATGCAACTCGGGCTTCCGGTCGGATGTTTCCGAGGCGTCGAGCGGAGAGTTGGCGCCACCGAAACTCGACACCACCCAGAGCAACAAGCGTGCGGAATATCGGCTGGCGGCGGACGATATTATCGAGGTTTCGGTCTATCAGGTGCCGGACCTCAACCGTTCGGTTCA
>CAIWVR010000235.1 GCA_903916165.1 uncultured Hyphomicrobiales bacterium
CGAGGTGCGCGGCGAGATCTACATGACCAAGGCGGATTTCGCGGCGCTGAACGAGCGGCAGGCGACGGCGGGAAAACCGCCCTTCGCCAATCCGCGCAATTCGGCGGCGGGCAGCCTGCGCCAGCTCGATCCGACGATCACGGCGCAACGGCCGCTGCATTTCTTCGCCTATGCGTGGGGCGAGATCAGCGACATGCCCGCCACCACGCAGCACGGCATGATCGAGGCTTTCGCGCGCTTCGGGTTCAAGACCAACCCCTTGACCCGAGTCTGCGACGGCTCAGCTGACCTTCTGGCGCAATGGGGCGCGATCGAGGAGGCGCGCGCCACTTTGCCCTATGACATCGACGGGGTCGTCTACAAGGTCGACGATCTCGACTACCAACGCCGCCTCGGCTTCGTTTCGCGCGCGCCGCGCTGGGCGATTGCGCATAAATTCGCCGCCGAAAAGGCGACGACCATTTTGCGCGACATCGAAATCCAGGTCGGCCGCACCGGCGCGCTGACGCCGGTGGCAAAACTCGAGCCCGTCACGGTGGGCGGCGTCGTCGTGTCGAACGCGACCTTGCACAATGAGGATGAAATCGCCCGCAAGGACGTGCGCATCGGCGATACGGTGATCGTGCAGCGCGCGGGCGATGTCATTCCGCAGGTTCTGGGTCCGGTGCTCGACAGGCGCCCATCAGGCGCGAAAGCCTATGTGTTTCCGCAGATCTGCCCGGCCTGTGGCTCGGCGGCCTTGCGCGAGATCGACGCCAAGGGCGAGATGGATGTCGTGCGCCGCTGCACCGGCGGGCTCGTCTGTCCGGCGCAGGCGGTGGAACGGCTGAAGCATTTCTGCGCGCGCAACGCGCTGGACATCGAGGGCCTGGGCGACCGGCAGATCGAGCTGTTCCACGGCGAGGGCCTGATCATGTCGCCCGCCGATATTTTCACGCTGGAGGAGCGCGACAAGCGCAGCGTGAAGAAGCTCAAGGACCGCGAGGGTTTTGGCGAGACTTCGGTGCGCAATCTGTTCGCCGCGATCCAAGCGCGGCGCAGCATCGTCCTCAACCGCTTCATTTTCGCGCTCGGCATCCGCCATGTCGGCGAAACCAATGCGCGCCGCCTCGCCCGCCATTTCGGCACGTTTCAGGCCCTGCGCGAGATCGGCCGCGCGGCGCTTGATCCAGCATCGGAAGCCCGCGCCGAACTCAACGGCATCGAGGGCGTCGGCGATGTCGTGGCCGAAGCCATCGCAGAGTTTTTCGCCGAAAAGCACAATGAAGACGTGCTCGACGCGCTGATGGCCGAAGTCACGCCCGAACCGATGGAAGCCGTGCTGACGACGACCCCGGTCGCCGGCAAAACAATCGTCTTCACCGGCGCGCTCGAAAAGATGACGCGCGACGAAGCCAAGGCCATGGCCGAACGGCTCGGCGCGAAAGTCTCGGGCTCGGTGTCGAAGAAGACCGACCTCGTGGTCGCCGGCCCCGGTGCGGGCTCGAAACTGACCAAGGCCGCAGAGCTCGGGATCGAAGTGATCAGCGAGGACGACTGGCTGGCGCGGGTGGCGGAATAGGCGGCGCACGTCCTTCTCCCGCGCTGGCGGGAGAAGGTGGCACGCAAAGCGTGACGGATGAGGGCGCTTCAACACCGCAAATGTTTTGAAAGACAGTCGCGGCCCGGACGCCCTCACCCGTCTGGCTTCGCCAGC
>CAIWVR010000236.1 GCA_903916165.1 uncultured Hyphomicrobiales bacterium
ATATTCGTAGCGACGCCTGCGACACGTGGTTCCTGTCTGCAGGCGGGCACGGTCTGGCCGGTGTGATGATCGTCAGTGGACGAATGCGTGCCAGGACTCCGGAAGAGGACACGAACGTTCGCAGGGTCGAGGCCTATTTCGGGACGGATGCCGGCCTTTTCGATGATCACTGGCCTGTTTCACATGTCGGCGTGGCCTCTCCGCCTCCCGTTGTCTTCATGCCGCTGCATCATCAAACCTCGGTCATTGCCCACATGAAGACGGCCGATGATGTTCCGGGTTCAGCGCCGCGTGCGCCAGGCCTCGCCAAGCCAGGGGCAACCGCGGGCTTGGTCTTTTGATCATGAGGAAAAAACAAGCATGCGCGCTCGGAATTGCAGCAATTGGGCAATGAGCATACCGATCTCTGGCGTGAACTTCTGACCGTATGGTCAACAGAGCCGGAAGAGTGATGCTGTCGGGGTTGACAGCCTCCGAGGTGCGGGCAATCGTGTTCCCGAAGCATTTTATGAGGGCCTTCCGCATGCAAGAACGCAATTCTTTAATCGGCGCGCCTGTCGAGCGCCGCGAGGATCTTCGCTTCCTGCGTGGGGCCGGAACCTATGTCGCGGATCTGACCCGTCCGAATCTTCTCTATGGCGTGATTTTGCGCAGTCCAGTCGCCCATGGCCACATTCGTAAACTCGATGTCACGCGCGCGCTGGCGATGCCTGGCGTACACAGCGTGATCACGGCAGACGATCTTGCGCCGCATGTGCCAAAAATTGCACTGCGGCTGGATCCGTTGCCGGAGTTCAAGGTCTTCGAGCAGCCGGTGATCGCCTACAAGAAGGTGCGTTATGTCGGCGAGCCAGTGGCCTTCGTCCTGGCACGCAGCATGGGTGAGGCCGAGGACGCGTTGGAGGGCATAGAACTCGAAATCGAGACCTTGCCGGCCGTGCTCGAGTCAGGCTTCGCATTGAAGGGCGATGTTCTGTTGTTCGAGGAGAACGGGACCAATTCACCAGCGACCATCGCTGGCATTCGCGGCGACGTCGACACTGCATTCGCGCGCGCGGCCTATACCCGCAAGGAGAGCTTTAAGGTGCACCGCCACTCAGGCGTGCCCATGGAAACGCGGGGACTTCTGGCCGAATGGGACGGCGAGACGGGTCGGATGAAGGTCTTCGGTGCGGCCAAGGTGCCTTTTCACAACCGCGCTGCGCTTTCTGCCCTGCTCGATCTGCCCGAAGAACAGATCCTGATGGTCGAGAATGATGTTGGCGGCGGCTTTGGCGTGCGCGGAGAGTTTTATCCCGAGGATTTTCTTGTTCCCTTTTCGGCGCGCCGTACCGGGCGGCCGGTGAAATGGGTCGAAGACCGGCGGGAAAATCTCCTCGCGACAAACCACTCGCGTGAAGCGGAATGCGAGATCGAGATCGCCTGCGATGCGGATGCGCGGATCATCGGCCTGCGCGCGAATTCCATCGCTCATTGCGGTGCCTATCTCCGCACGACAGGCTCGACCCCGGCGCGCAACATGGCGCAGGTCATCACCGGCCCATACCGGATCGAGAACGTGCGCAGCAGCGTCGCGCTTCTGGTCACCAACAAGACGCCAAGCGGCACCTATCGCGGACCTGGACGTTACGAGTCAGACTTTTTCCGTGAGCGCATGCTCGATCTCGTCGCCGCTGACCTGAAGCTGGACAGGGTCGAGTTCCGGCGTCGGAATCTCCTGCGCGAGAGCGACATGCCATGGTCCATGCCAACGGTTGGAAAGACCACAAGCGAGACAGACAGTGGAAATTACGAAGAGACGCTCGATCGCTGCCTGAGCGAGTTCGACTGGGACGGGAAGTCTGTGCTGCAGGGGCAGCTCATCGACGGAAAGTATCATGGCATCGCCGTCGGTTGCTACGTCGAAGGTGCGGGCTCGGGCCGCGAGGCGGTTCGGATTCGCCTTGAACAAGACGGCACGCTGTCGGTCGCCACGGGTTCGTCGGCGATCGGGCAGGGGATTGAGACCGTCTTTGCCCAGATGGCGGGTGACGCGCTGGGTCTGCCGCTCGAAAGCATTCGCGATGTCGTTCATGGTTCGACGGACCTTGTGTGCGATGGCGTCGGCTCCTTCAGTTCGCGCTCCATTGTCATGGGCGGTTCGGCCCTTCTCGATGCCGCCAGCAAACTGAAGGCCGAGATCGCGCGTGTGGCGGCTGGGCGTTTCGGATGCCAACCCGATCTTGTGCAGATACTGGACGGACGTGCGCTCGGGCCGTCTGGCCAGAGCGTGTCTTTCGGGGCGCTTGCAGGTGAGATCGGTCCGGTTGACGGTTCTTTTTCGACGCCCAAGCGAACCTATAGCTACGGTGCCCATGCCGCCCACATCACGGTTGATGCCGGGACAGGTGCCATCAAGGTGCTCTCCTATGTCGCAGTCGAGGATGTCGGGCGCATCATCAACCCGCATACGCTGCATGGCCAGTGCGTCGGCGCTATCGTGCAGGGGCTTGGCGGCACGCTGCTTGAACATTTCGTCTATGATGATGAAGGGCAGATGATCGCGGGGTCACTGGCCGATTATCTGCTGCCGACAGCCAGTGATTTTCCCAACATCAAAGTCGTGGCGCTGGAGCTGCATCCCTCGCCTGTGAACCCGCTTGGAGCGAAAGGCGCTGGCGAGGGCGGCATCATTCCGGTCGCTGGCGTGATTTCCAATGCGCTTGCGTCGGCGCTGTCCAGCTTCAGCGTCATGCCCAATGAGCTTCCGCTGTCACCCTCGCGGGTTTGGGGGATGCTCGAACATAGCCGCAGGGCTGGGTCGCAATTGGTCTCCTGAATATGAATCGGGGTACTGCACGTGCCGCGGCGATAGACGGAAGCAAAGAGGACGGCTTGCCGCACGAGCGTGAGCCTCGACCATAGTCATGGTGCTCAGGGTTTCAAGAAAACCTGCGCGCGGCTCTCATGGTGTGGGACAACCAGTCTCACACGCCGCATTGGGATCTGACGACAGGGGCGTGAATCAGAGGGTCTCGTTCCCGATAACAGCTTGCCGGATACCACAGCTGTTCGATTTGGGGCAGCCAGAGAACCTTTTACATCAGGAGACAGTTATCCGTTCCGGTTCGACCTCGGTCGCTCACCCTATCCGGCACGTCAAGAGGCGTCTCTGCCTGTTCATTGACCCGTAGAGACCGGCCGATCCTCGACATTCAACGCTCGATCCACAACGGAACCTGCGTAAAATCAGGTTTTGCGATGCGCTGGTTGAAGATAAGGTCAAAAAGGGACTGGTGCCCTGGTGCCTCATGATCGAAGATATCCTTGTGTCCGTCATGTTGAGTGATATTCGGTTGAGCGAAGGTCAGCTGGTGTGATGATCACAAAAATTTATTCCACGGACGTCCAGTCCATGCCCATCAATGGAGCCTTTCATGTCGACTGACCGTCTTACGCTCAGCATGGCCTGCTGCAAATATGACCGATGCAATGCATTGTTCGACGGACGCAGTCGCGTGGATGGCGTGAATCTGATTTCGACGCCTCTCGAGCCAGAAGAAGCCTTCCATCGCGCATTTCAGACGCAGGAATTCGACATCAGCGAATTGTCGCTCAGCAGTTTCACGATGCTGACGTCGCGCGGCGAGGCCCCCTATATCGGCATTCCCGCCTTTGTGTCGCGCCTGTTCCGCCATTCGGGAATCTATATCCGCACGGATCGCGGCATCGATCACCCCTCAAAACTATCGGGCCTCACGATCGGCCTTCCGGAATATCAGATCACGGCCTCTGTCTGGATCCGGGGTATTCTTGAAGATGAATATGGTGTGCGGAACGAGAGCGTGAAATGGCGTCAGGGCGGGCTTGAAGATCCCGGCCGCGAAGAGCGCGCCAGGCTTGATCTTCCGGCCAGCATTGACCTCAAGCCGATCCCGAGTGACCGGTCCTTGTCTGACATGCTCGAGAGTGGCGAGATCGACGCGCTCATCAGCGCGCGCGCGCCCTCATGCTATTTGCGTGGTGCCAAAACTGTGGACCGGATGTTCCCGGATTTCAGAAGCACCGAACAGGATTACTTCCGTCGCACGAAAATCTTTCCGATCATGCACATCATCGGCATCCGCCGGTCCATTCACGAGACGCATCCCTGGGTCGCAGTGAATCTTTTGAAGGCATTTATCGAAGCCAAGTCGCATGTCATGTATGAGCTTGGCCAGATTGGTCACCTTTTCTCGACGCTGCCCTGGTCAGTCGCAGAATTCCAGCAGACCGTCGACCTGATGGGTGCCGATTTCTGGTCTTATGGCGTGCCAGAAAATCGTGCCGTGCTCGAGACGTTTCTCGGCTACCACCACCGGCAGGGCTTGTCGAAGCGACTGGTCGGGGTCGATGAGCTTTTCGCACCTTCGACCCTGCACCTGTCGCGGATTTGACTCGCTTATAATCGAAGAAGCTTCTTGGCATTTCCGCCAAGGAGCTTCGCCTTGTCGTCAGGCGAGATCTGCAATGTCTTGATCCAGTCCATGCCGTCCTGGTTCACGACAAAAGGGTAATCGACGGAAAACATGATCCGGTCGATCCCAAGTTCCATCATCGTGCAAACGAGCGCCGGCGTCGAGAAATGCCCGCTTGTCGTAACGTGGAAGTGGCGACCAAAGGTTTCGCGGAAGCTCAGGGGCGCGTGCCCGGGGCGTTGCAAGGCCTGATTGATACGCCACATCAGGAAGGGAAGCGTCTCGCCGAAATGGCCGAGCACGATCTTCAGTCCGTTATGTTCTTCGAAGACCCTGCTAAGGACAAGGCGAATGGCCTGCGTCGCCGTCTCGACGGTGAAGCCCCAGGCTGCCCGAATGACGCTCGGGAATTCCTCCGCATAATCGTCATAATAGGCTTTCATCACGGCGGCCTGCGGAACGGCGGGATGAAAATAGATAGGCACGTCAAGTTTGGAAGCGACCTCGTAAATCGGCCAGAACTTCTTGTGGTCGTGAAATTCGCCATTCGTCAGGCCATGGATCATGGCTCCCTTGAATCCGTAATCCTTGACACAGCGTTCGAGTTCAAGCGCGGCCTGCTCAGGCCGGGGTGTGGGCAAGGTGGCGAAGCCGGCGAAGCGCGTCGGATGCCGCGCGCATGTCTCGGCCAGGCGTTCGTTCGCGCGGCGCGTCAGATCTACGCAAATGTCGGCACTTAGTTTTTGCGCCGCCGGCGCGCCATGCGAGAGAACCTGCATGTCGATGCCGGCTTCATCCATCGCACGCAAACGCGTTTCGCCAACATCCTTCAACAATGCCGCAAGTGGCGACTTTCCCTCTGCGCCGACGAAGTGCCCGGACAATTCTTCGTCCCAGTAATGCTCTTCGAGTGCGATGACGGGGCAGTTTCCAAGCATCTGCTTATTCCTCTTTCGGTTTCTTCAGGCGACGGATTCAGAGAGCCTTGGCTGAGCCTTCCAGATCAAAATGGATCGGCTAAACTTCGAGCCGCAGGTTCGCGAGCTCGGCAGGTTGAGCCGAGCAACAGTATGGAGCATGTCTTCATGGAGCCGCATGAAGGCATAACACTAAACGTGACTTGACCGGGTGGTCAAGAGAGCAAGGGTTCGCCTATGTCGATCTGTTGTCCAGAAATTCTTCGCGATAGACCTTCACTGGTCCTCCCTGTCGATGGTGCAAGGCTGGCTTTCGAGGACCTGGTGACGCCTCATGAGCGCGTTCAAAAAATCGATTGACGTGGAGTTTTCTGTCTCGGGATCTTTCATAAGTTTATAGGCAGCCTGACCTGCCACAGCCTTTATCTTCCACATGGATTGAGAGTTCGGCCAGACCGTACGACTTTCGCTTTTTTTCTCAGACGGGGTCGTCCAGGGATGCAGGCATGCTCAAAACACGAACGTGACTCTCAGAGTCGCTGGATGAAGAAAT
>CAIWVR010000237.1 GCA_903916165.1 uncultured Hyphomicrobiales bacterium
AGTTTGCCAGGCGATCGACCAGGGCGGGGGACAGATATTGCCCGAAGGCCGACCGGATGCGGCGCTTGTCGCGTTCCGTGCGGACGAATCCGTCGACGGTACCAAAGACATAAAGCAGCGCGATCCCGGTCGATGGGCCTATCGGATCCACGAGCCAGCCGAAGCGGGCATAGCCCAGCCAGGTGCCCACCCATATGATGGCGAGCATCAAGCCGCTGATCGCGACGGCCGACACGGGCCGGAGTTTGGCGACCGCGAGGCCGGCCAATAAGGCGAGGAGGAGCGCGGTGAGAGTCTCCGCGCCGCGCACCCAATCGGGACGATAGAGATATTGCGACTGGACCATTTGCTCGACGGCCTGAACATGCGCTTCGACACCAGCCATGACCGGGTCGAGCGGCGATGGCCTGATATCCTTCAGGCCCGCGGCGGAGGTGCCCACGAACAGGATTGCGCCGTCCAGGCGTCCGGGCTCGATCCTGTCGTCGAGGAGATCCGCAGCGGACACGACGCGCCCCTGCCGTTTCGCCGCATAATGCAAGATCAGACGGCCGGACGGATCGGTCGGCACGATCACCGGCCCGATCCGGATCGACGTGATGCCGACGGTTTGGCCGTCGGCCATCTCTCCCGAGGCGCCGGTCGACTTGACCACGATCGCACCTGCGTTGGTGGCGAGCCGCACGGCTTCGGCGGCGAGGGAGGGGACGAGCTGGTCGCCGCTCCGCATGATCAGCGGCAGGCGCCGCACGATCAAATCCGGGTCGCTCGGATAGCTGACACTGCCGATGCCTGCAGCCGCGTCCGCGAGTTGCGGCAGAGGCGGGATTGCGCCGCCAGAAGAGGGGAGTGCTGTCCGCGGGTCCTCGCCCAATGTGGCGATGCCAGCCTTCACCGGGGGCTGACCGGTCGCCGAGGTGGAAAGGGCCAGACCCAGCACGACCGAGCCGGACTCGCGGATCGATCGCGCGAAAACCTCGTCATGATCGGGAAGCTTGCGCATGGCCGCTTCGGCTTCCGGGCTTAAGTCGGAGGTTTTCGCCCAGAGGTCGAGGATCGCGCGCGGCGATGTCCGGTCCGGTTCAGCGAAGATCACATCGAAGGCGATGACCGCAGCCCCGGCAGCGCTTGCCTTGTCGACGAGGCGCGCCAGCAAGGGACGTGGCCACGGCCATTGTCCGAAACGCGCCAGACTCGTCTCGTCAATATCGACCATCAGGACGGGTGAGTCCGTGTCCTGCCGCGGTTCGAGTCGCTGAAACAGATCGAACACATCGTTGCGCAAGCGTTCGGCGACCAGACCGGGGTCCAGCATGAAAAAAGACACAAAAAATACAACAGGCGCAACAATTGTTCTGAAATTTTGGCCAGAAAGTATCCGCATTTCGTCATCTCTCGGCTGAATTTCATGCTGCGCGAGCGCAAAGTTTTACGCTTTATTGAATTCTCGTTATAGTAATCCGACTCAAAAAATGTGGATCGGTTTTTTTCGTGGTATTTCAACATAGGGAACGCCGAGTGTGGATTTTCGCTTTGGCGGGGCTTTTTTTCTTGCCAGCCTTTTCGGCCCTTGCCGCGCCCGCCTCTTACGAGTCGGCGTTTCAGGCGACGTTTCGCGATCCCGGCAGCCTCGATAAGGCCTTTGCTTTCGTCAAGGAAGCGACGGCCGCCGGCGACCGGGAGGGTGCGATTGCGGCACTCGAGCGGATGTTGATCCTCTCGCCTGACCAGCCGCATGTGCGGCTGCAACTCGCCCGCCTCTATGGCGAGCTGAAATCCTACGAACAGGCGAAGAGCTATGCGCAATCGGTGCTGACATCGAATGCCGCCGAAGACGTCAAACAGGAGGCGCGTGCGTTTCTCGCGTCTACATCGACGCGGGAACCCGGCCATACGCTGTCTGGCTCGCTGGGCAGCTCGCTCGGCTATCAGAGCAATGCAAACTCGGCGACCAAAGCTTCAGCTGTCGACACCAGCGCCGGGTCGGTCGACGTTCCGTCGACGAGCCGTGGCCGCGCCGATCTTGTGTCGGTCTCGAGCCTTCTCCTCGTCCACAACTGGCGACCCGAGGGTGCCGAGTCCTGGACCTGGCAGACCGCTCTCGGGGTGCTCGCCAGCGAACAGGCGCGCGTGTCCGGCTCGACCTTTCGTTACGCCGATGTCACGAGTGGTCCGCGCATCGACCTGAGCGACAGGGCCGGTGTGCCAGCGACCCTCTGGATATATGCTGCCACGACGCAGATGCTGCTGTCTTCGCATCCTTATCTCTCGGCTGCCGGCGGCGGCGGGGTTCTGACCGTCAATCCCGTGCGCGGCACAATCGTTGAATTTGCCGGTGACGCGCGCCAGAATACCTATCATGACAGCTCTATCGCCACCACCGCGCAGGCCCGCACCGGCGATACCGCAACGTTTCGGGGTGGCCTGAAACAGCGGGCTTTCGGCGAAATCGATGTTTTGGCAGGCGCTTTCATCAGTCGCATCGGGGCGAGGCAGCCAGAGTTTGCGCATAGCGATGTTGGTGGATTCGCTGGCTTGACCTTCCCCTTCGCCGGTTTGCCTGGTCTCGCCTCGTCGCCATGGCGCGTGACCGCCACGGTCTCCCGAACGGTCGCGGCTTATCACGCGCCTGACGCGACGGTGGATCCGCTCATCAAGCGGCTGGACCGTGTGTGGACGCTCAACAGCGCGCTCAATGTGCCTTTGACCGACAAGCTGGCCGGGTTCGTCAACGTTTCGCGTGTGAGCAACACATCCAACGTCAACCTCTATCGCTATCAGGCGACGACGGCATCTGCCGGCGCCGTCCTCTCATTTTAGGGCGGCCGGGAGCAAGACGATGTATCGAACATCCATCAGCCATGTCGCACTCGTCGTCGCGCTGGCCTCGTCGGCCGGATTCGCGCGTGCGGAACAGATCGGGACCACAACCGCGGTCATTCCCGATGC
>CAIWVR010000238.1 GCA_903916165.1 uncultured Hyphomicrobiales bacterium
AAAGCCCTGATAGCGGGCCATTTCCGCACGATCCAGCACGAGCACGACCACGGGACCGCGCGCCGCATCGCCACGTGCGATGGGGCTGCCGATGGCGGTCAGTGCCGCCAGCAGGCGCGAGACGCCAATCGAGAAGCCGGTGGCGGGCACCGGCTCGCCGCGGAAACGCGCGACGAGACCGTCGTAGCGACCGCCGCCGCCCACCGAGCCGAAGCGCATGGGGCGGCCGTGCTCGTCCTTCGTCTCAAAGGTGAGTTCAGCCTCATAAACAGGGCCGGTGTAATATTCGAGGCCGCGCACGACGGCGGGGTCGATCACGATGCGCCCGTCGCCATAGCCGCCGGCATTCACCAGCGATGCGATCTCGGCCAGTTCCGCCACGCCTTCCGCGCCGCGCTCGGACCCGCCGATGGCGTCGCGCAGATGAACGATGGTCTCTTCATTGGTGGCCCCGCGCGCGCCGGTGAAGGCGAGCACGCGGTCGATGGCGGATGATGACAGATCGGCGCCCTTGGTGAAGTCGCCCGATTCATCCTTGCGGCCGGGGCCGAGCAGCAGGCGCACGCCGTCGGTTCCCAGCCGGTCGAGCTTGTCGATGGCGCGCAGCACGATCAGGCGTTGCGCCGAGCGGTCGTCGCCAGCCAGCCCCGCGGCCTCCAGCACGCCGTCGAGCACCTTGCGGTTGTTGACCTTCACGACATAATCGCCGCGCGTGATCCCGACCTTTTCCAGCGTGTCGGCGGCCATCATGCAGATTTCAGCGTCAGCTGCGACGGAGGCCGAGCCGACCGTGTCGGCATCGAACTGCATGAACTGGCGGAAGCGGCCCGGACCCGGCTTTTCATTGCGGAACACGAAGCCCGAGCGATAGCTGCGATAGGGTTTTGGGAGCTTGTCGTAATTTTCCGCCACAAAGCGGGCGAGCGGCGCGGTGAGGTCGTAGCGCAGCGACAGCCATTGCTCGTCATCGTCCTGGAAGGAGAACACGCCTTCATTGGGTCGGTCGAGATCGGGCAGGAATTTTCCCAGCGTCTCGGTATATTCGATGAAGGGTGTCTCGACCGCTTCAAAACCGTAAAGCTCGTAGACCTCGCGGATGGCCGAGGTCATGCGATGGATGGCGGCGATCTCGGCGGGGCCGCGGTCGGCCAGTCCGCGCGGCAGGCGCGCCTTCACATTGGGCTTTGGGGGCTGGTCGGTCATGGCGCAGGCAGGCCTTGGGGCAATGGGGAAAACAGGCCTGTGTCATAAGCGGCGGGGCCGGGTTGGGCAAGGCTGCCCTCAGTCGGCAGGAAACGCCGCTTCCCAATCGGCGCCAGCGTAAAACAATCGGAGGAAGATGACCTAAGTTGGAGTCACCGTAAACGCGAGCGTCATGCGGCGGCCGAACGACGAGACCCGCAAGCCAGGCCGGATATCGTTGCGCAGGGTCCCGCGTTCAGCAGCCATGTCGAAAGACTGGCAATGGCTTTCGATCCGCATGAGCCAGGCATCAGCGCGCGCAACACCGGCACTCCCGACAATGTAATCGTAAAGGCGCTCAAGATCGTTTGCAGCCTCTGGCGAGTAGATCACCTGCCGCCGTTTCACGCAGTGTCTCTGCGCTTGTCGGCATGTCGGCTGCGCAGGCGGGCAAACACCTCTTCAGCGGCGATGCCCCGCGAGGGGTCTGTCGCCATGGCGTCGAACACGCGGGCGACATCCTCCGTCAACCATCGCTCGACAGCCGCGTCACGCTCCTGCAAGGCGCGCAAGCCTGCGCGAACGACCTCGCTGCCGGACGCATAGGCTCCCGAGGCGACCTTGTTGTCGATGAAGGCCGCATGCTCCGATGGCAAGCTGAACGTGCGCTTTTTGGCATTGGACATGAATGATCTCCCGACCCAACGGTATGACTTAATCATACCTATGACAACCGCCGACTTGACCTCAAGCAAGGCGCGGCTGACGTTTGTCGTGTCCTGTGATCGGGACAATCAGGGTCCCATTTCATGCGCATGCGTTTTCTCGGCATTCTCCTCCTTCTGGCCGGCACCTTCGCCGGTGTCTTCATCTGGTGGCGTTATTTCGCGCCGGTTGAGCTTGCGGCTGTTCACCCGACCCGCGGCACGGCGGCAGACGTCGTCTATGCCACCGGCACGGTGGAGCCCGAGAAATGGGCCAAGGTGATCGCCCTGCAGCGCAAGCGCATCACCGCCCTGTGCGATTGCGAGGGCAAGCCCGTGAGAAAGGGCGATGTGCTGGGTCAGCTGGACGATAATGAGGAGCGCGCCCAGCTGCGCGAGCTGGATGCACGCCGCACGCGGCTGCAGGGCGATGTGGAGCGCACGCGCGGGCTCGTCGCGCGGTCGTTTGCAACCCAGACCGGGCTCGACCAGCTTGTCACGCAGGTCAGCGAATATGACGCCCGCATGGGCGCGGTCGAAGACCGCATCGCCAATCTCGTGCTGCGGGCGCCGATGGATGGCGTCGTGCTGCGCAAGGATGGTCAGGTCGGCGAGATCGCCAGCACTGGTGTGAATGACGTGCTCTTCTGGGTCGGCCAGCCCAAGCCCCTGCGCGTCGTCGCCGACGTCAACGAGGAAGACATTCCGCGTGTGCGCAAGGGGCAGGCCGTGCTCGTGCGCAGCGAGGGTTTCAAGGACGCCCCGCTGGCAGCCAGCGTCGGGGAGATCACGCCCAAGGGCGATCCGGCGACCAAGACGTTTCGTGTCTATCTCGCGCTGCCCGACGATTCGCCCCTGAAAATAGGCATGAGCATCGAGGCCAATATTGTCACGCGCGAGAAGGACCAGGCGCTGTTACTGCCGGCCGAGGCGATCAAAGCCGACGCCGTGTTTCGCCTCGTCGATGGCAGGCTGCTGCGCACGCCGGTGAAGCTCGGGATTCGGGGTGCGCGGATGGTTGAGATCGTCGAGGGCATCACCGAACGCGATCTTGTCGCCTCGCCCATCGAGACCGCATTCCGGGACGGTCTGCGCGTGCGCATGCGGGCCAATCCATGAGTGGCATGATCGGCCTGGCCTTTTCCATCGCGAACACGCACATCCGCTCGCGCCTGCGCCAGACGCTCGTCGGCGTGACGGGGGTCGCCATCGGCGTCGGCTTTTCGGTGATGATGGCCGCCCTGATGGAAGGCTCGCAGGATGATTTCATCACGCAGCTCGTCGACTCGCTGCCCCATATTTCTGTCACCGACGAGCGTCGCGAGCCGCCGCGCCAGCCCGCCGATGTCGCCTTCGACGCCGCCGAGATCCATGGCCTGACGACCCTGAAATTGCGGCCGGGCATCAAGAACCCCTTTGCCATCATGGCGGCGCTGGAAGGCTGGCTGCCGGGTGCCGTCGCGCCCTCCGTGCAGTCGAAATCGGTGATCCGCTTTGCCGGCCGCGACACGGCGGCGAATGTCACCGGCATCGATCCGCGCCGTGAGCCCAATGTCTCGAAACTCGCGGCGCAGATCCGCTTCGGCACGCTCGACTCGCTCTACAAATCGTCCAATGCCATCATTCTGGGCGACGGGCTGGCCAAAAAAGTCGGCGCGCGCATCGGCAATTCCGTCGTGCTGACCTCGGGCTCCGGGCGCACCATGTCGGCGACCGTGGTCGCACTGTCACATGCCGGCGTCACGCAGATCGACGATGGCGTGGCCTATGTGCTGATCAAGACGGCGCAGATCCTGGCCGGTCAGACGGGGCTGGTGAATGAATTGCGGGTGAAGACGCGCGACGTCCTGCAGGCGCGCGAGGTCGCCTCGCGCATCGAGGCGGAAACCGGCTACAAGGCGACCTCCTGGCAGGAGGCCCATGAGGATCTGCTGTCGGCGTTCCAGATCCGTAATTTCATCATGTACACGGTCGTCAGTGCGATCCTGATGGTGGCGTCCTTTGGCACCTACAACATCATTTCCACCATCACGCATGAAAAGACGCGCGACATCGCCATCCTGAAATCACTCGGTTTCCCCTCTGCTGTCGTGCGCCGCATCTTCGTCATGGAATCGATGATGATCGGCGTGATGGGTCTCCTGCTCGGCTGGATGATCGGGCTCGCCATGACCTGGGGCATGCAGCAGATCGAGTTCAAGTCGCCGTTCATGGATTCGAATCATCTGCCGGTGCTCTATTCGTGGCGCCATTACGCGATTGCCGGGCTCGTGGCCTTTAGCGCCTCGGTCATTGCGGGCTATTTTCCGGCGCGAAAGGCCGCCGCCGTGCAGCCCGTCGAAATTATCCGGGGCGCCTCATGAAGCCGCCCGTCATCGAGACGAAGAATGTCACACGCACGCTGCCTGGCGAAGTGCCCGTGACGCTGATCGCGGGTGTCGATCTGGCCGTGCAGCCGGGCGAGTTTCTCGCCATCACCGGCCCGTCGGGCTCGGGAAAATCATCGCTGCTCTATCTGCTCGGCCTGCTCGATATGCCCACCTCCGGCCAAGTGCTGATCGCGGGACGCGAGACCAGCCGGATGAGCGAGGCGGCGCGCGCGCGGTTGCGGCTCGAGACGCTGGGCTTCGTGTTCCAGTTTCATTTCCTGCTGCCGGAATTTACCGCTGCGCAGAATGTCGCGCTGCCGATGCGCGCGCTCGGCCGCTTGTCCGACAAGGATATTGAAGCGCGCGCGCAGATGTTGCTGGCGTCGCTCGGCCTCGCCGACCATGCCCATAAAAGGCCTGACCAGATGTCAGGCGGCCAGCGCCAGCGCGTCGCCATTGCGCGCGCGCTCGCCAATGATCCGCTGGTGGTGCTGGCGGATGAACCCACCGGCAATCTCGACACGGCCTCGACCGCACAGGTGCTGGGCATTTTGCGCGACATGATCGCGGGCGAGGCGGGCAAATCGGTGGTCGTCGTCACGCATGATGTCGGCCTCGCCGCGCAGGCGGATCGGCGCGTTCATATCGTCGATGGCCGGATTGCGGTGCCTTAGGGACGCATCAGGCTGCGCGGAACCGAGGCGACCGCCGGCTGCGTCTGGCTGCGCGGCGGGGCAGGTGGCGCGATGAGATCCGTTACAGCGCGCGCCATGGCGGTGGCGAGACACGCATAGCCTCGGTCGCTCATGTGGAAACCGTCGCTCGACAGCATCGTGCGCAGGCTTTCCGGAGCCTTCTCGGCCCAGTCTTTCATTAGCTTGTAACGCGACAGAACGGGCGTGCCGGTCTCGGTACCGACGCTCTCGATGATTTTCACGAAACGCTCGTAGCGAACCGGATCCTTCACAGTCGGATAGAATTGCGGATCGAGGAGCACAATGTCGGTCTGCTTCGATTTCACGAGTTTCACGCCAAGCTCGACGAAGGCACGGAATGCTTGTTCATCGGCACCCTTGACGGCATCATTGGTGCCGACCTGCCAGACCACGAGGTCGAATTTTTCCGCCGTCACGCGCTCCTCGAGACGCGCCATGGCCGCATCAGCCGTCTCGCCATTGACGCCCGCGTTGACCACGTCGACGTCGGCACCGAACTGGCGTTCGAGATTGGTCTCGAACTTCGCGGGATAGGTATGTTGCGGCGTGGTGGCACCGATGCCGCGCGTCGAGGATGAGCCGATGGCCAGAACCTTGAAGCCGGTCCGGGCGGACACGCGCTTGGCGAGATCTTTCAACCGCGCCTTCTGCATCAGCATGGACTGGGCGCGCGGGCAGGCTTCATCGGCAAGGACTGGCACCATGGTCGACAAGGAAAATGCGGCGCAGATGGCAAGGATGGCGGCGCGCAGGACGCCGCGGCGTGGCTTGCGCTCGATGTATCCTTCCAGACCGGACGCTGCGTGCATCTGCTCTCTCTTGCGTGGCTCTGAAGCCGTAGCTTGAAATCTGACAACAGCCGGAGCTTCCAACGGGAGCGCCTGCAAGGTCAAGACCGGAGGGTCGCCTTGCGTGGCTGATTCCGCACCATTCCTTAACAAAGCCGACAGGAAATGCCTGAATTTCGGGCTTTTCCGTGGTGCGACGCAATATATTCCTAGGTGCAGTGCAGGAATTCAGCTGGGCTGACGGGCCCTTGATTGCGAACCCCGACCTGAACGAGCCGTGCAGGGCGAGGCTTTACGGGCAAATCTTCTCCTGCGCCTTCTTGATCAGGTGGTCGAGTTCCCCTTTGGCCAGCGTCGGGTCGCTGAAAGGGTCGCATTGGCAAAGATCAGCACCCGCTTGACAGGGCAGGGAGCGCCCTTTAGCGGCCTCTCATGACCAATTCATCGCAACCGCGCATCGCCCTCGGGCTCTCCGAATTCGCCGATCGCTACGATGTCGTCCTCTGCGACATCTGGGGCGTCGTCCACAATGGGCAGGCGCGCTATCGCGCCGCCTGCGACGCCCTGCAGCGCTTCCGGGCGGGCGGTGGCACCGTGATCCTGATCACCAATGCGCCCCGTCCCAGCCCGCCGATTCTCGACCAGCTCCAAAGCCTGAGCGTGCCGCGCGATGTCTTCGACGAGATGGTCACCTCGGGCGATGTGACCCTGTCCTATATAGCCGAGCGCCCGGGCCAGCCGATCTACCATATCGGGCCGGAGCGCGATTTCACGCTGTTTGAGATTTCGCACCAGCAGACGGGCGTGAAGCCGCAGCTCGTGACACTGGACGAGGCCGCCTATGTCGTGATCACCGGCCTCTCCGATGATCGCAACGAGACTCCCGACGATTACGCGGGCCAGCTCGCGACCATGCGCGCACGCCAGCTCGACATGGTCTGCGCCAATCCTGATCTCGTCGTGCATGTCGGCAAGGAGCTGATCTATTGCGCAGGCGCTGTGGCCCAGGCCTATGAGGCGCGCGGCGGGCGCGTGCTGCAGGCGGGAAAACCCTTTGCGCCGATCTATGAGCGCGCGCTGTCTTTCGCCCGGAAGATCCGGGGCACCAGCGTCCCGCGTGAGCGTATCCTGGCTATTGGTGACGCCATGCGCACCGACATTGCGGGCGCTGTCGATTTCGGCGTCGATGCCCTTTTCGTCACCCGTGGCATTCACCGCGACGAATTGCACGACGGCGCAGGCATCGATCTTGTCGCCTACCGGCAGTTCCTCGAGGACAATCCGCGCCACCCCATGGCGGCGATTGCGGAGCTCGTCTGGTAGCGCCGTCATGGCTCATGCGTGCACGACGGCGCTCTTGTTTCTGCGGCCTTCTGCGGCCCGCCGCGCCCGCGCCTTGACGGGGCGCGCCGCGCGCGGCAGTTTGCGCACGCTCTCCCCAGATAGATGGTCCCGTTTTGCCCGACACGCGCCTGCAGACGCAAGGTCTCTCCCTTTATGCCAATCCCCTGTCGCCGCCTAAGGGACTGGAGGGCTGCGTTGTCGCGATCGGCAATTTCGATGGCGTGCATCGCGGGCATTCGGTCGTTATCCGTGCCGCCGAGGCGCTGGCCGACCGGCTGGGCAAGCCCTGCGCTGTCCTGACCTTCGAACCCCATCCGGCCGATTATTTCGCAGGGCATCCGGTGATTTTCCGCATCACGCCCGAGCGCGACAAGGCGGTGGCTCTGGCCCGCCTGGGCCTTGAGGCCATGATCGTCCTGAGTTTTGATGCGTCGCTGGCAAACCTCACCGCCGACGATTTCGTTGAGGAGGTGCTGGTGCGCCGGCTCGGCGTCTCCGGCGCGGTGGTGGGGTATGATTTCCACTTCGGCAAGGGCAGGGCGGGATCTCCCGATTTCCTGCGCGAGGCCGGCGAAAGGCATGGGTTTGCGGTGAAAGTCGTCGAGAAAGTCCTGGCGGATGTCGCCGGAAGCCCCGAGGCAGTCCATTCGGCCGCCACCCGCATGGCGCTGGAAGAGGGCGACGTGGCCGCAGCGCGCCGCCTGCTCGGCCATGATTTCTTCGTCACGGGGGATGTCATCCACGGTGCCAAGCTCGGCCGGACGCTGGGCTATCCGACCGCCAATCTGGCGCTCGATCCGTCCTGTCGCCTGCGCTACGGCATTTATGCCGTGCGCGTGGTGGTCGACGGCGTCCTGCACAAGGGCGTGGCGAGCTACGGCAAGCGCCCGACGGTCGACAATGGCCCGCCATTGCTTGAAATCTACATCCTTGATTTTTCAGGAGATCTCTACGGCAAGGCAATCGAGGTCCGGTTTGCGGGCTGGATCCGCCCGGAGCTGAAATTTGACGGTCTGGACGCGCTGGTCCACCAGATCGAGGACGATGTCGTGCAGGCGCGGGGGATGCTGGGGTGAGTTTCCTCCCTCCCCCTTGCGGGGAGGGCGACTCGGGCGATAGCCCGAGCGGGGTGGGGGTCGTAAGGCCTTTATCCATGAGCGCCTCACGACCCCCACCCCTAGCCCCTCCCCGCAAGGGGGAGGGGAACCGCACCCGGGCCGCCCACGACCATGGCTTTACCGGCCAGAATGGGCTATGCCGCACGTCTTGTTTTCAGGGGCATTCTCCCCGCACATTCGAGCCGCAGCACGTCATGACCGAGTCCCAGGCCCCCGATTTCTCGCAGACCCTGTTCCTGCCGCGCACGGACTTTCCGATGCGCGCCGGCCTGCCCCAGAAGGAGCCGGAGCTTCTCGCCCGCTGGCGCGACAGGGGTCTCTATACGCGCCTGCGCGAGACCTCGGCCGGGCGCCCGCGCTTCGTGCTGCACGATGGCCCTCCCTATGCCAATGGCAACATCCACATCGGCCATGCGCTCAACAAGATCCTGAAGGACATGGTGACGCGCAGCCAGCAGATGCTCGGCTTCGATTCCAATTACGTGCCGGGCTGGGACTGCCACGGCCTGCCGATCGAATGGAAGATCGAGGAGCAATATCGCGCCAGGGGCCGCAACAAGGATGATGTGCCGGTCGTGGAGTTCCGCCAGGAATGCCGCGCCTTCGCGCAGACATGGCTCGACACGCAGCGCGAGGAATTCAAGCGGCTGGGCATCACCGGCGACTGGGATCATCCCTATTCGACCATGGCGTTTCCCGCCGAAGCGCAGATCGCGCGCGAGATCATGAAGTTCAAGGACAATGGCCTGCTCTATCGCGGCTCG
>CAIWVR010000239.1 GCA_903916165.1 uncultured Hyphomicrobiales bacterium
GATCCGGATGGTGACGGATTCCGTGATGCCGCTCACCATTCTAACCGTGGTGGTTCTCGTCGTGATCCTGTTCGGGATTACCACGGCGACCGAATCGGCCGCCGTTGGCGCGGCCGGCGCTTTCCTTCTTGCCCTGCACGCGCGCTCGCTCGACTGGAAGAAGACGAAAGAGGCGGTGTTCCTGACGGCGAAAACGACCTCTATGGTCTGCTGGCTGTTTGTAGGATCGGCCCTGTTTTCAGGCGTCTTCGCGATTCTCGGCGGTCAGGCGCTGCTTGAGAAATGGGTCCTGTCGCTCGACCTGAGTCCGTTGCAATTCATGCTGCTGTCTCAAGCCATTATTTTCGTGCTGGGCTGGCCGCTGGAATGGACCGAGATCATCGTGATCTTCGTGCCGATCTTCCTGCCCATGCTGAAACATTTCGGGATCGACCCGATTTTATGGGGCGTGCTGGTCTTCGTGAATCTCCAGGCGGCCTTTCTTTCCCCCCCGGTCGCCATGTCGGCCTTTTACCTGAAGGGTGTCGCGCCGCCCCATGTCACACTGAACCAGATCTTCTCGGGCATGATGCCTTACATGCTGATCGTCATTGCCTGCATGGTCTTCCTGTATGTCTGGCCGGGCCTAACCCTCTGGCTGCCCGAGTTTCTTTACGGGAATTAGCGCGCAAGCTCTTGCCTGCCTGGCGAGGATCCGGTCCTCGACGCCGTCATGGACTGGCTGCGACAGGATCAGCTTCCGCACCTGATTGCGGCAGAGCGGGCCTTGGTCGCGCCCTGCGGCGAGAAAGTGCCGGAAAGCTGCACCTGAAAGGTTGCCCCGAGCGACGCAGGGGGGTAGGGGTTCCGGCGCAGCCCTTTCAGGGCCTCCCAGACAAAATTCTCCGGAGCATTGCCATGGCCTTCCTTGCTGACGCCCTTTCCCGCGTGAAGCCTTCCGCGACCATTGCGGCAACGCAGAAAGCGCGCGACCTCAAGAATGCAGGCCGGGACATCATCTCCCTTTCGGTGGGTGAGCCGGACTTCGATACGCCCGATCATATCAAAGCGGCCGGCATTGCCGCCATCCAGCGCGGTGAAACCAAATATACGCCCGTGCTCGGCATCCAGCCGCTGCGCGAGGCCATCGCCCGCAAGTTCAAGCGCGAGAACGGTCTCGACTACAAATGGTCGCAGACCATTGTCGGCACGGGCGGCAAGCACGTCCTGTTCAACGCCTTTATGGCGACGATGAATGCCGGCGACGAAGTCATCATTCCGGCACCCTATTGGGTGTCCTACCCGGATATGGTGCTGCTGTGCGGCGGCAACCCGGTGTTCGTCTCCTGCCCGATGGAAAAGAGCTTCAAGCTGCAGGCCGCCGATCTCGAAAAGGCAATCACGCCGCGCACCAAATGGCTGGTGTTGAACTCGCCGTCGAACCCGTCGGGTGCCGCCTATACGCGCGCCGAGTTGCAGGCGGTGGGCGAGGTGCTGAAGCGCCACCCGCATGTCTGGGTGCTCACCGACGACATGTACGAGCATCTCTGCTACGGCGATTTCGAATATACCACCATCGCCCAGGTCGTGCCCGAGCTGATAGACCGCACGCTCACCATGAACGGCGTGTCGAAGGCCTATGCCATGACCGGCTGGCGCGTCGGCTATGCGGCGGGTCCCGACAGCCTGATCAAGGCCATGGACCTGCTGCAGGGGCAGCAGACGTCGGGCACTTGTTCGATCGCCCAATGGGCGGCCGTGGAGGCTCTCGACGGCTCGCAGGCGCATCTGGCGGTGTTTAAAAAGGCCTTCCAGGAGCGCCGTGATCTCGTGGTCTCGATGCTCAACCAGTCCCGTTACCTGCAGTGCCCGACGCCGGAAGGTGCCTTCTACGTCTATCCGTCCTGCGCCGCCGCCATCGGCAAGAAGACGAAGGAAGGCAAGGTCATCAGCACGGATGAGGATTTCATCAGCGAGCTGCTGATGTCGGAAGGTGTCGCGGTGGTGCACGGCTCGGCCTTCGGCCTTGGGCCCAACTTCCGCATTTCCTATGCGGCCTCGATCAAGACGCTGGAAGACGCCTGCACGCGCATCCAGCGTTTCACGGGCAGCCTGTCGTAAGGCTTCATACAGGCCGACGAAAAAGGGGAGAGCCGAAAGGCTCTCCCCTTTTTCGTCATTGCGCGCAATGACGATGCAAAAAGGCCCGGTCGCAAGACCGGGCCTTTTTTCCATTCGCCAGAATCAGGCTTCAGTGGACCACGTCGGCCCACACACGCTTCTTCGTGTAATAGAGCAGGCCCGCGAAAACGAGCAGGAAGGCCATCACATTAAAGCCGGTCTTCTTGCGCTGTTCGAGCTTGGGCTCCGCCGCCCACATCATGAAGGCGGAAACGTCGCGCGCATATTGTATCAGCGTCTTCGGCGACCCGTCCGTGTAATCCACCGCGCCGTCCGAGACCGGCTGCGCCATGGCGATCTTGTTGCCCGGGAAATAATCATTGTAGTTCGGGTCGTCCGTCTTCGAATAACCCTTCAGCAGGGCGACAATGTAGTCGGGACCATGCTCCTGATAGGCCCCGCCGGGGATCGGCAGGGCGTCGATAAGGAACAGCGGGAAGCCGCGCGAATAGCTGCGCGCCTTCGCCAGCAGGGAGAAGTCCGGCGGGATCGCGCCCAGCGCGGCGCGGGCCGCTTCCGGGTTGGCGAAGGGTGCCGGGAAGCGGTCCGACGCACGGCCGGGACGCTCGAACATGTCACCCGCATCGTTCGGGCCGTCCTTGATCTTATATTCCGCTGCAAGTGCCTTCACCTGCGCTTCCGAAAATTCGGGACCGCCGGCTTCCGAGAGATTGCGGAAGGCGATGCGCTTCAGCGAATGGCAATTGGCGCAGACCTCCCGGTACACCTGGAAGCCGCGCTGCAGCTGCGCGCGATCATAATGTCCGAAGGGACCCGCAAAGGTCCACGCCTGCCGCTCCGGCTGCGGAGCGGAATGCGCGTCACCAGCGGCCTGCGCGGAGCCCGTGGCAAGAAGTGCCGCGAGGCCGAGCGAGGCGCCGAGCGAGACGAGGCTGAAAGTCTTGATGGTCATTTTCGTCATTTCCCGTCTTTCAGCTTGGGCTCACTTGGTTTCGGGAGCGGAGGCGGCACCGGCCGCAACCGCACCGGCGGAACCGCCCTTCATCAGCACCGAGTCCGCGATGGACGCCGGCAAGGGCTTCGTCGTCTCGAAGAGACCCAGAAGCGGCAGGATGATCAGGAAGAAGCCGAAGTAATAAGCCGTCAGGATGCGTGAGGCGGTCACGTAGCCGCCTTCGGCCGGCATGGCACCGAGATAGCCGAGGCCGATTCCGGAGGCCACGAAGACCCAGAAAAACACGCGGTACACGGGGCGATAGGCCGCCGAGCGCACGCGCGAGGTATCGAGCCAGGGCAGGAAGGCCAGCACAGCGATGGAGCCGAACATGGCCATCACGCCGCCAAGCTTTGAGGGGATGGCGCGCAGGATCGCGTAGAACGGCAGGAAGTACCATTCCGGCACGATGTGGGCTGGCGTCACCAGCGGGTTCGCGTCGATGTAATTGTCCGCGTGGCCGAGATAGTTCGGCACGTAGAAGATCCACCACGAGAAGAAGGCGAGGAACACGACCATGGCGAAACCGTCCTTGACGGTCGCATAGGGCGTGAAGGGCAGGGTATCCTGCTTGACGTTCTTGACCTCGACGCCGGTCGGGTTGTTCTGGCCCGTGACGTGCAGTGCCCAGACGTGCAGGATCACGACGCCCGCGATCATGAAGGGCAGCAGGTAATGCAGCGAGAAGAAGCGGTTAAGCGTCGGGTTGTCGACCGAATAGCCACCCCAGAGCCAGGTCGTGATGGAATCGCCCACCAGCGGAATGGCCGAGAAGAGGTTGGTGATGACCGTGGCACCCCAGAAGGACATCTGGCCCCACGGCAGCACATAGCCCATGAAGGCGGTCGCCATCATCAGCAGGAAGATGATCACGCCCAGAATCCAGAGCACTTCGCGGGGCGCCTTGTAGGAGCCGTAGTAAAGGCCGCGCAGCATGTGGATATAGACGGCGACGAAGAACATCGAGGCGCCGTTGGCGTGGGTGTAGCGCAGGAACCAGCCCCAGTTCACGTCGCGCATGATGTGCTCGACGGAATTGAAGGCGAAATCGACA
>CAIWVR010000240.1 GCA_903916165.1 uncultured Hyphomicrobiales bacterium
ATCGGCGTCGTCATTTTCTGCTCCTCGAGGCAATGGATGCCGACGAGGCCGCCGATATCGCCATCGCCCACGAGAATGAGCGGGAAGCTTTTGTCCAATTGTGCCGAAAGGCCCTTGCGTATGCCGGTGACGAAATCATCGAGGCGGCGGAAGGTGGCGGAGCCATTCCAGCGATAGCACATGGCCACCGCCTGCTCGCCTTCGTGCAAATCGAGGCGACGCAGCGCCGTGCGCACGGCGGCGGCAATGGCCTCTATGTCCAGCTGCTCGTTTTCCAGGGGCAGGTCGGGCGTGATCACTGGCACGTTGCGCACAGGCAGCACGTCAAGCGGATGGACGAAGATCGTCGAGCCGGAGACCTGGATTGTATATTGCGAGGCACCGACGACGGTCGCGCGGATGCCCTCGTCCGGCTTTTCGAGACGCGGGCCCCAGGCGGTGACGCGCTTCAAAATCGCCTGCGCAAGCTTTGGCCCGAGATCACCAAAGCCAGCCTTCTGACGGTTGTAGATATATTCCGACACGCCACCGGAGAAGGTCACGACATCGGGCTTCTTCAGATTCGCCAGCGCGTCAACGCGCAGGAGCGAAGCCGTTTCGGCGCTGAGCTTGGGCTCGCTGATGGCTTCCATCAACCGCTGCGCCATGCGCTCGACCATGGCCTCGAGCTTGGCCGCGTCCGGAATCGCACCCATTTCGAGCGTCAGGCCGACTTCGGCGGCAAAGCGGCGTGCCGCTTCCTCGATGCGCACGATCTTGCCGGCAGCGTCGAAGGACAGCGTACGGGCCCCGACGTCGATGGCCGTCATTTCGGCGATCTCGCCATTTTCGCAAACGGCGATCTTTGACGTGCCGCCGCCGACGTCGATGTTCATCACGCGGCACTTTTCGCGGGCCGAACGCGCGGCAGCGCCGGAGCCGAAGGCCGCCAGCGTGGTTTCCAGCCCGTCGCCCGCCGAGACGGACACGAACTTGCCGGTCTGCGCGGCGAAGAGGTCGCCGATGGCGCGGGCATTGTTGCGGCGCACGGCAACGCCGGTGAGGATCAGCGCCCCGGTGTCGATCGTCATCGGGTCGATGCCAGCGATCTCATATTGCTTGTCGATGAACTGGCCGAGCCGACCCGCGTCGATCTCCGAGAGGTCGGCGGTATAGGGTGTCAGCAGCACGTCTGATTCGTGAAAGACTTCCCGTTCGGTGACGATGTAGCGGTTGTCGACGCGCTCAAGAACGAGGCGGGAGAAAACAAGATGCGAGGTGGACGAGCCGATATCGACGCCCACGCTGACGAGACGGATTTCGTCTTCCTCGTCAAGGCTTCGCCGTACGTTGCTGAAAAATACGCGTCCCCCGACGGCCTCGTTACTCATCCTCGGCGCTCCTTTGTCATCTTGCCCTGCTTACGGAGGGCTTTCACGTTTGCAATCCGCTAAACCGCGCAGACTGTCAACAGCCCGCTGCACTGCCGCAGGCTCGATTGTCCCCGCGGGCCTGCGGCCACGCCGCTGTTTCCGCTTGCCTTTGACCCGTCTAGACCTTAGTCGAATGGGTGGTGAAAGAAAAGCAAGTCCCGGGCAACAGGGACACAGGCGCCGGTCCTCCACGGAACCCGGCATTCTCCACGCCAAGCCGGCGACGATTGGCCCCCAAGGCTGGCCCGGCAGGTGTGTTTCGAGCTGACGAGGGATGATGACGCATGGCCGCGGATGACGACAACAAAAAGACCGGACATAATATGGCCGAGCACCATGGTATGGGGCCGGGCTGGACGCAT
>CAIWVR010000241.1 GCA_903916165.1 uncultured Hyphomicrobiales bacterium
CAGCCTGCGGCGGATGCGCGCAGGGACATGTCAGCAACGGTCGCCATCACATTCGAACGGTGCCCAGCCCTCAAATTGAATTTATGGAGCCTGACAATGGCCAGCACACATTGCCTTTCTGCCCGCGTCGCCGTGGCGATGCTCGCACTGGCGCTGACATCGGGGCGGTCCGAAGCGCGCGATCTCTACCGCTGGGTGCAATATGTGCCCGGCGGCCTTGAGGCACGCGCAGTGACGGACGATGCGACCTGCCCGGCAGCGATGATCGACGGCGTCAAAATTGCCATGGCCGAGCGCTCGGTGCCGGGCGAAAACTACCCTGTTCGCGCCTGCACGCTGCCCATCAGCCAGGACGCAACGCTCGTCACGCTGAACGGACGGCCGATGCCGCTGCCCAAGCCGCGGCCCAACCGCATCCTCATCATCGGCGACACCGGCTGCCGCCTGAAGGGCGCGCAGGTGCAGGCCTGCAATGATATGAGCGAATGGCCGTTCCGCCTCGGCGCGGATCTGGGCGCGAAATTCAAGCCTGACCTCGTGCTGCATGTCGGCGACATGCACTATCGGGAATCGGACTGCCCCGTCGGCAATCTCGGCTGCGCCGGCACGCCGTTTGGCGACACTTGGGACGTCTGGAAAGAAGATTTCTTCAAGCCGGGCGAGGCTTTGCTGGGTGCCGCGCCCTGGCTGATGGTGCGCGGCAATCACGAGGAATGCGAACGCGGCGGCAAAGGCTGGGCGCGCACGCTCGACCCCTATGCGTTCGATCCCACCGCCGGTGCAGCTGGCTGCCTGGGCCCGCAAGCGCCCTACACAGTCGACCTCGGCGGCGTCACGCTCGTCATGATGGACGTCTCGACCGCAGCCGAAAAGGCCGACGCGACGCAGGTCGCCTTCTATCGCGAGCAATTCGCATGGCCGAAGTCCATCGCCGGCCCTGTCTGGATGGCCTTTCATCGTCCGATCTGGGCGGCCGAATCGATGAAGAACGGCCAGCCTGTCGGGGACAACAAGACGCTCGCGGCGGCGGCCAGAGGTGTCGTGCCCGCAAACGTGCAAGCCTTCCTGTCGGGCCATCACCACATTTTTGAAGTCATGAGCTACGACAATGATCTCCCGATCCAGATCGTCTCGGGCCACGGCGGCGACAGTCTCTCGATGGGAGCGCCCGCAATCGTCAAGGGTCTGACAATCAATGGCGTCAAGGTGACGGACGGGATCGCCCGGCCCGGCATTTTCGGCTTCTCGATGATCGAACGCGATCCAGCCGACATGTCCGGCACCAGATGGACCCTGACCGGCTACGACACCCACGGCAAGTCCATTGGAAAATGCCAGATCGATGGCCGCAAGCTTGCCTGCGATTAGTGGCGCCTGCGGCACCGCTGCGGACACATGTGCAAGGTGATCTGCGCGGTTGACGCTGCATGATCGCGCGCCCACCATAGACGCGACCGGCAAAGTCGGCCGGTTGCGTCACGCAAAACCCCAAGAGCCCCATGACAGCCAGCGTTCTCTCCGTCAGCCTGCGCGCAGGACATATGTTCAGCAAGGATGTCGCACCGCGCATCCGGGTCGTGGCCGGGTTCGGCGTCGAGGGCGACGGCCATTATGGTGAGACAGTGCAGCACCGCTCGCGCGTGCGCGCCAACCCGTTGCAGCCCAACCTGCGGCAGGCGCATCTGATTCAGGCCGAATTGTTCGATGACCTGCGTGTAAAAGGCTTTGAGATCGTCGCCGGTGACCTTGGCGAAAACATCACCACGCGCGGCATAGATCTGCTCGCGCTGCCCTCTGGCACAATCCTGCGGATCGGGGCGCAGGCGCGGATCGAACTGACCGGCCTGCGCAATCCCTGCCAGCAGATCGATTCCTTTCAGGAGGGTCTGGCGACGGCGGTCCTCGAACGCACGGTGGATGGCCGCCTCATCCGCAAGGCCGGCGTGATGGGCATTATCCTCACAGGCGGCGACATCATGCCGGGTGACAGCATTGGCGTCGACCTGCCGCCCGAGCCATTTCGTCCGCTCGAACCCGTCTGAGCCTCACGCGTATTTTTCGAGAAAGGCTTCGATCGGCAAGTGCCGGAAATCCTGTAGCCGCAACCGCAGCGTCTCGTGATCCCAGTTCCACCAAGCCAGCTGCTGCAGGCGCTCGCCGATGGCGGCAGGAAAGCGTCGACCGATTTCCTTCGCCGAGACGCCGCCCACAATCGTATAGGGCGCGACATCCTTGCTCACCACGGCGCCGGCAGCGATCACCGCGCCATCGCCCACCGTGCGCCCGGCCAGCACAACGACGCCATGCCCGATCCAGACGTCATTGCCGATGGTGACGTGATGTGCGCGCCGCCAGTCGAAGAATTCCGCCTCATCGTCCTCGCCCTCGAAATAGGCGCTGGCACGATAGGAAAAATGTGCCTGCGACGCGCGCCACATCGGATGATTGCCGGGATTGATGCGCACCTGCGCCGCAATCGAGCAGAAGCGGCCGATTGTCGTGTAAATGACATCTCCGTCCGTCACGATATAAGAATAATCGCCCAGCGTGGTTTCCACGATCTTGGTGCGCGCGCCCACTTCCGTATATCGACCCAAAGTCGACTCGCGCACCAGCGCGGTCGGGTCGATGACGGGTTCAACGCCGAGTTTCTGGCCAGCCATGATGTCCGTTCCTTCTTCCGCCAGCCCAGAACAGGCCCGGCTCATTCTGGTTGTGGGGCCGTCTGGCGCCGGCAAGGATGCGCTGATCGAGCGCGCGCGCCTCGCCTTGACCGGAGACCCCCGTTTCGTCTTCGCGCGTCGCATCGTCACGCGCCCGCCCGCCGCCGAGGATCACGACACGCTCGACGAGCAGGCTTTTGCGGAAGCCGAAGCGCGGGGATCCTGGTTGCTTTCCTGGCGCGCACATGGACTTTGCTATGCCCTGCCCGGCTCCTTGCGCGACGAACTCGCACAAGGACGGATCGTGATCGCCAATGTGTCGCGCGGCGTGATCGTCGAGGCAGAGGCGCTCGGCGTCCCCGTGACCGTGCTGCATGTCTTTGCAGACCCCGCCATCCTTGCCGCCCGCATCGGCGCACGCGGGCGCGAAAGCGCTGCGGAAATTCGCATGCGCGTCAGCCGCGCCCAGGCCATGAACATCGGCACCGCCCGTCTCGTCGAGATCCGCAACGAAGGGTCGCTCGATCATGGTGCAGCGCTCTTCATTCAGGCAATCAAGCAGGTCGCTGAGCGCGCAGGGGCGCACGCCGAATGATCTTGAAGGGCGCATCGCGGCGCTCCTGACAAAACAGCGCCACGGAATCGATCCTCAGCGAATCGTCGCTGACATTTGCGCGATAGAGCGCGGACAATTCGGCGAGCACACGGGCCTGCAAGGGCGCGTCCAGCGCGCCCGTCAGCGTCATGTGAAACCGGAACTCCTCGAAGACGTAAGGATATCCCCAGCGCTGCACATGCGCTTTCTGCGTCTCCGAGAGTGGCGCGCGCAGGCGGCGTTCGACATCGGCCGCGCTGAGCGGTGCCCGCAACGGCTCCAGAGCCTCGACCGCACGTGCGGCAAGATCCTGCAAGGCTGCGCTTGGCACCGCTGGCACCAGCGCAACGAAACGCGACAGCAGGGCGATGCGCAAGCGCGGCAGGGTGAAAGCCCCGTGCGATGCCGCGAAGGCCTCAAGGGCGGCGATGACCTGTGCCTCGCTTGCATCGACGGCCAGGTGAAAGGGGGCCTTCAGGGTCGCATGAAAACCATAGCGACGCGGCTCCTCCGTCAGCGCAGACCAGACATCCGGCGCAAAGCCCTGCACCGCGAGTGCGGTGCACGCCGCACCCGTGCAGGCGTCATAGCCAAGGCACGCGCTGCCAAAGCGCCAGAGATCGCTTGCGGGATCGGGCGCAAAATAGAGGGCGTAGCGTTTGCCTGCATCGTCCATCAGAAAGCCCGTTCTCCAGCGGACCACAAGGTGCGCACAACCGGCGTCCGGCCAATCATGCCAAAGCGCAGGATGTCGGCGCGCAGGCCGGGGCGCAACCGGCCGCGATCCTCGATGCGCAGCATGTCGGCCATGTTGCGCGTGACCATGGCCATCGCCTTGGGCAGGAGCAATCCGTGGTCGAGATGCAGCCGCATGACC
>CAIWVR010000242.1 GCA_903916165.1 uncultured Hyphomicrobiales bacterium
ACGCGTGCTCTACCAGGAAGGCTCCGTTATCTCGATGCTCGATCCCATGACATTGGTCGAGGGTTACGAGGGCAAGCCTGCGCTGGATGAAGGCGCTCTCATGTTCTGCGGAACCTTCGCGGCAAAGGGCGGCATTCGCCCGGCCGACAGTTTCGAGTTCGAGATCCACGATCCTGTGCTCGGCCGCAGCATCAGCCATGCTTACAGGCTCGAAAAGCTCCCGGTGCTCGGGTGAACCAGCACGGGGGCGTCGCACGTGGCCTCAAAATCCGGAGCGCCGATGCTCCAGAGTTCACAGCTGTACGCGAGCCCCTGTCGTTGCGCGATGCGGCCTATGAGGCCATCAAGCATCGCATCATCACCTGCACCTACCGCCCCGGTGAATATATCAACGAGGCAAATGTCTCGGCCATGCTCGGCATCGGCCGCACACCGGTCCACCAAGCGATCGACCGCCTGATGCTGGAGGGCATGGTTGAAGTCATGCCGCGCAAGGGCGTGATCGTGAAGCCTGTCAGCCTCGACGAGATCATGCAGATCGTCGAGGTGCGCCTTCTGAACGAATCCTATTGTGTCCGGCTCGCTGCCGAACGCGCGGATCGCGACGAGACCAGTCACCTGACCGACATTCTTGCGCGCACCGCGCAATGGATGGAGGCGCGCAACAGTGAGCAATTGATGCTGCTGGACCGTGAATTTCATGGCGTGCTCGCCCGTGCCTCCAAGAATGTCGTTCTGGCCGACACATTGTCGAAACTGCATGATCGCTCGCTTCGCTTCTGGTTCATTTCGCTGAATCGCGCGGGGCACAATGAAAATGTGCATGCACAGCATGAAGCTATCCTCGCCGCGATCCGCGATCGCGACGCGGAGGCCGCCGAGCGGGCCATGCGCGCACATATTCTGGATTTCCGTGAAAACCTGATGCGCAGCATATGAGCGCGCTTGTCATGAGGACGTTTGCCATGAAGACCGACCAGAGAGTTTTGATCGCAGGCGGAGGCCCGGTCGGCCTGTTCTGCGCATTGCTGCTCGGCCGCGCGGGGGTTCCTGTCACCGTTTTCGATATGAACGACGAATTGCTGGCCGATCCGCGTGCCGCTACGACCCATCCCGCCACGCTCGAAGTGCTCGGCGCGGCGGGCCTCGTCGAGGATATGGCGGCCGTCGGCCTCACCGCGCCAATCTTCCAGTTCTGGGACCGCGTGGCCGGAAAACTGGTTGCGACCTTCGATCTCAATCTCCTGAAGAATGACACGAAATACCCTTTCGTGATCCAGTGCGAGCAGTTCAAGACGGCGCACATCATCCTGAAGCGTGTGCTCGAACTGTCCAATGTCGACGTCCTCTTCGGGCACAAGGTCGTCTCCTTCGAGGACATCGGCAGCGGCATTGTCGCGCAAATCGAAACGAAGTCCGGCGTCGAAACGCACAAAGGCTCGTGGATCATCGGCGCCGATGGCGGACGCTCGACCGTGCGCAAGCAGGCCGACATTGCGTTCGAGGGATTCACCTGGGCAGAGCGCTTTCTCGTCCTCACCACGCCGTTCGATTTCAACGCGGAACTTGGCTATTGCCATCGCTCCTATTTCGCCGACCCGGACGAATGGTGCAATTGCTTCAAGGTGGCCGCCGACGGCCCGCCCGGCCTCTGGCGCCTCGTGTTTCCGGCCGATGCGGAAGCCGCTGAAGCCGATCTGCTCAGCGACGAATCCGTGCATGCGCGCATGCAGAAGTTCTTTCCCAACGAGACGCCCTACGACATCGTGCATCGCAACATCTACACGGTGCATCAGCGCGTCGCAGCGAGCTTCCGCAAAAGCCGTGTTCTGCTCGCAGGCGATTCCGCGCATGTCAACAATTCCATCGGCGGCATGGGCCTGAACGGCGGTCTGCAGGATGCGGCAAACCTTGCTGAAAAGCTGGCGCAGGTCATCGGGGGCGCTGACGAGAGCCTGATGGATCTCTACTCGCTGCAGCGTCGCAACGTTTCCATCGAGTTCGTGCAGGCGCAATCCATCGCCAACAAGAAGCAACTGGAGACGCGCGAGCCCGAAGAGCGCCGCAAGGTGCTGGAAGATCTCGCCGCCACAGCCGCCGATCCGGTTCGTGCGCGTCAATATCTGCTACGCTCATCCATGCTCGCGCTGCAGGCGCGCGCCGCCGCCATCACCCTTGCAGAGGCGGCCGCCTGATGGACAAGCCCATTCCCTGCTCCTTCGCACAAACGCTCGGCGCCTTTGCCTCCGGCACTGAGACGCCGCGTGAATTTCTGGATGCCTGCATCGATGAAATCGAGGAGCGCGAGGGCGACGTTCAGGCCTTCACCTTCCTGCAACTCGACGCCGCGCGCGCGGCCGCAGACGCCAGCACACAGCGCTGGGAGGAAGGCTCGCCGCTGTCTGCCATCGACGGGATGCCGATCGGCGTGAAAGACGTCATCGAGACCGCGGACATGCCGACGCAGATGGGTTCCGGCCTGTTCGAAGGCTGGTCGCCCGGTTTCGATTCCGCCTCCGTTCATGCGCTGCGCGAAGCCGGCGCCATTATCGTGGGCAAGACCGTCACGACCGAATTTGCCGCGACCCGGCCAGGCCCCACGCGCAATCCCTACGATCTCGCACGCACGCCCGGCGGCTCCAGCAGCGGGTCTGCTGCTGCCGTGGGCTGCGGCATGCTGGCGGGCGGGCTCGGCACTCAGGTGGTCGGCTCGATTATCCGTCCAGCAAGCTATTGCGGCGTGGTCGGCTTCAAGCCGTCGCTCGGCGGCATCAATCGCGGTGGCAGCCATGATTACATGAGCCAGTCCTGCCAGGGCGTGCTTGCCGCGACGCTGGAAGACGCCTGGCAGATGGCGATCGAGATCGTCATGCGCGCGGGCGGCGATCCCGGATATCCAGGCCTGGTCGGCCCGGCCGTTGCCCCCGATGCCGTCAAACCCGGAACGCTTGCGTTTCTTGAGACCCCCGGGCTGGAGATTGCAACGCCAGCAGCCCGCGCCGCGCTGGAAGAAGCACTCGAAAACCTGCGTCGCGCCGGCGTGACCATCGTGACGCGCCGCGACAGCAAGGCGCTTGCCGCGCTCGAGGACGCGCTGCATGAAACGCTCCCGCTGACGCGTCAGATCAATGCGTGGGAATCGCGCTGGCCACTCAACACCTATGTCGATCGCGACGTGAGCAAGCTCAGCAAGGGCATGGTCGACCGGCTGCATGAGGCCGAAGCGATGAATGTGGAAGATTATCGCGCGCGCCTCGTGCGCCGAGATGAGATCCGCGCGCTGTTTGCTGTCCTGCGCCACGAAGCAGCCGCCTGCATCACGCTGTCGGCGCCCGACGTTGCGCCCGTGGGAATCGAGGCCACCGGCAATCCGATCTTCGCCGTGCAAGCCTCGCTGCTCGGCGTGCCCGCCCTGACCTTGCCGGTGGCCACGCTGGGCGGTCTGCCGCTTGGCCTGCAGGCCATCGGGTATCTTAACGAAGACGCCGCCCTGTTTTCGACCGCAGCCTTTGTGCAAGGCACTGTCGGTGACATCGCGATCGATTGCGAGAAGTCATGACATATTTCGATTTCTCGGACGAGTTGATCGCCGGTCGTCGCTCGGATGTGATGATGATTGACCCTGTTTTGCGTTCGGAACAGGATTGAATGGCACTACGGTTGCATGGCGCGCGGCGCTGATTTCTGGAGAAAGCAAATGATGAAACGCCTGACGATGATCGCGGTCGCATTTGCAGGCGCCGCGTTGGTACCATCCGCGGCTTCTGCACAGCGCGTCTGGAAGCATGGCATGGTCGAGGCCAAGAGCGATGCTGGCTTCGTATTTATGGCTGAAAAAGGTGGCTTTGCAGAAAAGCAGGGCATCAAGCTCGAGACCATGCAGTTCAAGGGCGACGCCATTGCGCTGAAAGCATTGATTGCCGGTGAACTCGACTCCTATGAAGGCAGCCCCGGCGCGCCCATGGTTGCTTTCTCACGTGGTGCCGACGTGCGTCTCGTCGGCTGCTACTGGCCGGGCCTCACCTACGCCATCTTCACCAAGGCCGATGTGAAATCGGTTGCCGATCTGAAGGGCAAGGCCTTTGGCATTTCCTCACCGGGTGCCCTGCCCGATCTGTTCGCACGCGCTGTTCTTGAAAAGTACAAGCTCGACGCCAAGGACGTGCAATTTGCCGCCATGGGCAGCGACACAGATCGTTTCCGTGCGGTGACCGCAGGCGTCATCCAGGCGGCAGCGTCGTCGAGCGAATTCACGCCGATGCTCGACAAGATGGGCCTGAAGGTTCTTGTTCATGCGCATGATGTGACACCGGACTATATTCGCTTCTGCACCTACATGAGCCCGAAGTCGATCAGCACGCGTGCCGATGACGCGGCAAAATTCGTGGCTGCCTCCATCCAGGCCTATCGCCATGCCCTGACGCACCGTCCCGAAACCGTAAAGCTCACGCGGGAAATGACCAATGCGAAGGAAGATGACCAGCGTGCGGAATTCGTCTTCGACGAAGTCCTCCGATTGAACGCCATCGACACCGAGATGGGCATCGACATGCGCAAGCTGACATGGATGCAGGAGCTTTTCGTCAAGACCGAGACGCTGCAGAAGCCGATCGATCTTTCGAAATTTATCGATACGAGCATTCGCGAAAGCGCCCTGAAAATCGCTGGGCCAAAGTGATCATGCAAGAAAAATCCATGAATGACGCTATCGGACAGGTCAGCCTCCAGGATGTCTCCAAGAGCTTCACCTTGAAGATCGAGGGCAAGGTCCAGACGGTTCAGGCGCTGAAGTCGATCAGCTTCGACGTCAAACAGTCCGAGATCGTGATGTTGATCGGCCCGTCCGGTTGCGGCAAGACGACGGCCCTGCGCATTCTGATGGGTCTTGAAACGGCAACCCGTGGTCGCGTCAGCGTTGGCGGCAAGGAGATCACGGGCTGCGGCTACGACCGTGGCCTCGTCTTCCAGCATGCGGAACTTCTGCCCTGGCTCACCGCTGCGCAAAACGTGATGTTCGGCCTTGAGATGAAGGGCATGCGTGGCGGGGAGTTGAAGGACACAGCGCAACGCTATCTGGAACTCGTCGGCCTCAAGGACGCCGCCAACCGGCGTCCCTATCAATTGTCAGGCGGCATGAAGCAGCGCGTCGGCATTGCCCGCGCGCTGGCCATTGATCCGGAAGTCCTGCTGATGGACGAGCCCTTCGGCGCGCTCGATGCGCAGACGCGCGAAAGCCTGCAGGGCGAACTTCTCGACATCCAGTCCCGCACGAAAAAGACGATCATTTTCGTGACGCACGATCTCGACGAGGCCGTTCTGCTGGCCGACCGTATCATCGTCATGCGCGCCGGTTCCATGCAGGAAGAGATCCGCGTCCTCCTGCCCCGTCCGCGCGGCAATCTCGGTGCTTTGCGCGGCAAGCCTGAATTTGCCGAGGCCCGGTATCAGGTCTGGAAGGCGCTGCACGCGCTTGAGGCGCTTCACTGACATGAAAGCGCAGACAATGACGCAACACAGCGGCGTGCTCGCGGCACCTGAAGAGGCACCGCAGCTGAAGCGCGAATTTCCGAAATGGGCGATCACCTGCCTGTCGATCACCTTCGTCATCCTCGCCTGGGAAGTCTTCGGCCGCGACATCAACCCGGTGTTCGGCTCCTATCCGTCGGCAATTGCCGTCGCCTTCTGGGAACTCGTCAGGAGCGGACAATTATTGTCCGCCCTCGCGCAGAGCATGCAAGCCTTTGTTGTCGGGTATGGCCTTGCGGTCATCGTCGGCGTGCCGCTTGGCTTGTTGATCGGACGCTCGCGCGTGCTGGAAGCAGCGATCGGCGTGTTCATCACCGGCGCCTATGCCATGCCGCTGGTCGCGCTTGTGCCCTTGCTGGTGCTGTGGATGGGACTTGGCTTCACGGTGAAAGCCTGCGTCGTATTCCTGATGGCGGTGTTTCCCATCGTCATCAACACCTGGCTTGGCGTGCGCGCGGTGCCGAAAACCCTGATCGAGGTCGGCAAGAGCTTCGTCGCCTCCGATTTCACCATTCTGCGCCGCATCGTGCTGCCAGCCACGATTCCTTACATCATGGCGGCCATCAAGCTGGCGGTGGGCCGTGGCGTGGTGGCCATGGTCATCGCCGAATTCTTCACGGCGATTTCGGGGCTTGGCGCGATCATCATCAACGCGGCCAATGCTTTTGACACGGCGCGGATGTTCGTGCCCGTGATCGTGCTGATGGTGCTGGCGACGGCGCTGAATTCTTTCGTGGGTTTTGTCGAGCGCAAGGTCGCGCCCTGGCAAAGCGAAATTTCCGGTCGAGACGAGGGCTGACCATGTCGAGAAAATACAAGCTTGCGATTCCCGATCTGATCTCGAATTCCTACTTCCCGGCGGCCGCCGCCGTGGAGCTCGGCTTCTTCAAGAAAGAAGGGCTCGACGTCGATATCGAGCTGATCTTCCCGGTCGACAAATGCTACGCGTCGCTGCGCGATGGCGAGATCGATTTCGTCGCCGGTTCCGCTCATTCGGCGCTGTCGGCCTTCCCGAACTGGAAGGGTGTGAAGCTGCTCTGTGCGCAGGCGCAGGGCATGTACTGGTTCCTCGTGATGCGCTCGG
>CAIWVR010000243.1 GCA_903916165.1 uncultured Hyphomicrobiales bacterium
CCACCAAATTCGAGGGCGTGCTTGGCGGCCTCGTCGACACTGCCTCCCCCGCCGGCCTGCTTGACGCAGCGCGCGCCATCATGACGACCGACACTTTCCCGAAGATCGCAACGGCGACCTGCGAGATCGGCGGCGTCGAGGTGCGCATCAATGGCATGGCCAAGGGTGCCGGCATGATCGCGCCCGACATGGCGACCATGCTGTCCTTCGTCTTCACCGACGCCCCGATCGCCGCCGAGGCGCTGCAGGCAATGCTCTCCAAATCGGTCGCGGCCTCGTTCAACTCGATCACGGTCGACAGCGACACGTCGACCTCCGACACGCTGCTGCTGTTTGCCACGGGCGCGGCGGCAAAACGCGGCGCACCGAAGATCGAGGCGGCCTCGGACCGTCGGCTCGCCGGGTTCAAGACGGCGCTCCACGGGCTGCTTCTCGATCTCGCGCAGCAGGTCGTGCGTGACGGCGAGGGCTGCCGCAAATTCGTGGAGATCCGCGTCGAAGGCGCTGCAAGCGCAGCTGCCGCCAGACGCATCGGCCTGTCGATCGCCAATTCGCCGCTGGTGAAGACCGCGATCGCTGGCGAGGATGCCAATTGGGGACGCGTCGTCGCGGCCGTCGGCAAGGCGGGCGAAAAGGCCGACCGCGACCGTCTCGCGATCTGGTTCGGCGGGTTCCGCGTGGCGCACAAGGGCCTGCGCGACCTGTCCTATGACGAGGCCAAAGTGTCCGACTATATGCGTGGCGAGAAAATCGACCTGCGCGTGGATGTCGGCGTCGGCACGGCCTCCTGGACGGTGTGGACCTGCGACCTGACGAAGGAATATATCGCCATCAATGGCGATTACCGGTCGTAACAGGAGCCTCGTCATTGCGAGGAGCGGAGCGACGCGGCAATCCATCTGATGGCAGCCGCTAGATGGATTGCTTCGCTGCGCTCGCAATGACGAGTTAAAGAAACGACTGCGGATCAACGTCAACCTGCGTGCGCACGCCGCCACGATCAGGCGGCGCTGCAGCCAGCAGCGCGCGCAGGAAGCCTTGCATGTCGGTGCTGCGCGGTGCCTTCACCAGCAGCCGGAAACGGTGGCGGCCGCGCACCACGGCGATGGGCGCCTCGGCGGGGCCGAGCAGCATGATTTCGCCATCGCGCGGAAAGCCGCCGGCAGCCGGCATTTTCCACGTCTCGCTCGGTGGCAGGCCATGGGCGGCGCGCACCAGGGCGCGCGCATGGTTTTCGGCTGACGCACGGTCGTTGCCCGATATCACCAGTGCAGCGAGCCGTCCGAAGGGTGGCAGGCCGGCGATCAGGCGCTGCTCGGTTTCCTCGCGATAAAATCGTTCGGCATCCCCCGACAATAGCGCCCGGATGACCGGATGGTCGGGCTGCCATGTCTGCAAAAGTCCGCGACCCGGCTTGTCGCCGCGCCCCGCACGACCTGTGACCTGCTGCAGCAATTGAAACGTGCGCTCGGCGGCGCGCGGATCGCCATTCGACAGGCCGACGTCGGCATCGACGACGCCGACCAGCGTCATCAGTGGAAAATTATGGCCCTTGGCGACGAGCTGCGTGCCGATGACAATGTCGCAGGCGCCCTTGGCGATCTCGTCCAGTTCGCGCCGCATGCGCTCCGTCCCGCCCGGAAAATCCGACGAGAGCACGAGAATGCGGGCATCCGGAAACAGGGTCGCGGCCTCTTCCGCCAGCCGCTCGACGCCGGGTCCGCAGGCGGTCAGCGAATCGACCGCCTCGCATTTTGGGCAGGCGTCCGGGCGGCGCTCGACATGGCCGCAATGGTGGCAGACCAGCGCCTTGCGGAAACGGTGCTCGACGAGCCACGCCGTGCAGTGCGGGCACTGGAAGCGGTGGCCGCAGGACCGGCACAGGGTGAGCGGCGCATAGCCGCGCCGGTTGAGGAACAGCAGCGCCTGTTCGCCGCGTTGCACGGTCAGCAGGATGTCTTCGGCGAGCCTTGGCGCGATCCATTTGCCTTTTGGCGCGGCGGCTGTGCGCAAATTGATGCTGTCGATCAGCGGCAGCGTGCGCCCGCCGAACCGCGACTCCAGCTTGAGGTGCTTGTAGCGACCCTGCTGCGCATTGACGCGCGTCTCGATGGAAGGCGTCGCGGAGGCGAGAATGACGGCCGCCTTCTCGATGCGTCCGCGCACCACGGCCATGTCGCGCGCGTGATAGGAGACGCCATCGTCCTGCTTGTAGGCGGCCTCGTGTTCCTCGTCGACGATGATGGCACCCAGATCGGCAAAGGGCAGGAACAGGGCCGAGCGGGCGCCCGCGACGACCCGCACGCCGCCATCGGCCACGCCGGTCCAGATGCGCGCGCGCTTGCGCGAGGCGACGCCCGAATGCCATTCGGCGGGACGCACGCCAAAGCGCGCCGCGAAGCGGTCGAGGAATTGCGCGGTGAGCGCGATTTCCGGCATCAGGATCAGCGCCTGCCGGCCCGCCTCCAGGGCTGCGGCGACGGCTTCGAAATAGACTTCCGTCTTGCCCGAACCGGTGACGCCCTCGAGCAGGGTGACGGAAAAGATGTGCGCCGCCACCGATTCGCGCAGCGCGCTGGCCGCGTCGCTCTGGTTTGGCTCCAGTTGCGTGACCGCAAACGTCGGATCGGGCGGCCAGGCGACCGGTTCGGGTGGCAGCGCGAGGGCTTCGAGCACCCCGTCGTCGATCAGCGCATCGACGACGCCGGTCGAGCAGGCGGACAGTTCAGCAAGCGCCGATTTCGGCCGCGTGAACCCGTCCTGCGCCGCCGCGATGACACGGGCGCGGGCCGGGGTCATGCGCTCGGGTCGCCTGTCGGTCAGGCGCACGCCAAGCCGAACCGGTTCGGGACCGGCGGCATCTGGCGCGCGGATGCCCATGCGCAGAACCATGCCGCGCGCCGCCAGCGTCCAGTTCGCGACCCAGTCGACAAAGCGCCGCAGCGGTTCGCGCAAGGGCGGCAGGTCGCGCTTGTCGAGGATCGATTTCAGATTGCCGCCACCGGCCTCGCGCACGGCCCAGACGACGCCTGTCACCTCACGCATGCCCAGCGGCACGGTCACGAAATCGCCGGGCGCGAGGGCGAGCCCGGCGGGGATCTTGTAGGAATAGGCGATGTCGACCGCCACGGGCACGAGCACGTCGGCAACCGACGCGCGCATCTGCGGAGCATCCGTCATCGGGGCAGGACTAGCAGAAAAAGCCAGCCTGCGAGAAGCCGCTTACTTCAGGCTCAGGATTTCGTTGACGCGCTTTCTCTGCTCGGGCGTCACTTCCGCGACGACGGCCAGCGCGCGCTTACGGGTGGTCTCGGCGTCCTGGAAATCGATATAGCGCTGCGTACGCTCGCCTTCGGCGACCACATCGGGGTCGGTCAGCGCCTTTTTGACGGCGGCCTGCATGAAGGCGAGGCGCGAGGCGCTCACGCCCGGCGGCACGACGAGAATGCGGCCGAGATCCTCGATGTTGGCGCGGAAGTCGAACAGCCATTGCTGGTCGTCGCTGAGCTTGGCGGCCTCGAAGATCGTCGGCGTATCGGGAAAGAAGCGCGAGCGCTTGCGACCGACGGTCACAACGGCGCGGTTCTGGCCCGATTTCACGTAATTATTGGCGGATGTGTCCGACACATAGATCGAATCCATCTCTCCCTTGGTGACGGCGAGCGCCGCCTGGTTGGAACCGCCATAGCCCATCACAATCTTGCATTTCATCGCCAGCGCCTCGCAGGTGAAGGCGGCGCCGTCGCCAATTCCATCGACGGGACCCGTTGCTGACCACATGATTTCGCGATTCATTGCGAGAGCGTCCTGCGGCGTCCGGATCGTCGATTCGGGCGAGACCAGCCACACCCATGGCGAGGCCGAGACGGTGCCGAGATGGCCCAGCGTCGCGAGATCGTAGCGCACGCCCGGCGTGACCATGATCTGCGAGAGCGCGGCACCGGCGCCGTTGACGATCATCATGTGGAGGCCGTCAGCCGCCGCCACCGACGTCGCATTGAGCGCCGTGATGCCGCCCGCGCCGGGTTGGTTCTCGATGATGATGTTGGCACCGAGCTGCTTGCCGATATGCTGGCCGATCATGCGCGCATAGACGTCATAACCGCCACCGGGGCCATAGCCGACCGTCAGGCGCACGTTCTTGCCCTTGAAAAAGGCCGCCTCCGCCTCCGGGGTCTGAGCTTGCGCCAGACCCGGCACCAGCAACGCCATCAAAGCCGCCACGCCTGCAAGGCGCGTCAGGACCATACGCATAGGCTTTCTCCCGATGATCTTTTTTTATGATGCAACGATACGGGAGTTTTGGCGGGCGGCAAGCCCCGTCTCACACTTGGGCGAGAAGGCCCGCAAAATCCGGCGTGGTGGCGGTGCGCAGGAG
>CAIWVR010000244.1 GCA_903916165.1 uncultured Hyphomicrobiales bacterium
CCGGTCATGACGCCAAGGATTCCACCAGCGTCGACGTGCCGGTGCCGAATTACGAGCTGGCGGTCGGTGCCTCCATCAAGGGCAAGAAGATCGGCATTCCGAAGGAATATCGCATCGACGGCATGCCCGCCGAGATCGAGGCGCTCTGGCAGAAGGGCATCGACTGGCTGCGCGCCGCCGGCGCCGAGATCGTCGACATTTCGCTGCCCTATACCAAGACCGCGCTGCCGGCCTATTACATCGTGGCACCTGCGGAAGCCTCGTCCAATCTCGCGCGCTATGATGGCGTGCGCTACGGCCTGCGCATGCCCGGCAAGGACATTTCGTCCATGTACGAGAACACGCGCGCCGAGGGCTTTGGGCGCGAGGTGCGCCGCCGCATCATGATCGGCACCTATGTGCTCTCGGCCGGTTATTATGACGCCTATTATGTGCGCGCCCAGAAGATCCGCACGCTCATCAAGCGCGATTTCGAGACCGCCTATGCCAATGGCATTGATGCGATCCTGACGCCGGCGACACCGTCAGCCGCCTTCGGCATCGGCGAGAAGGGTTCGGCCGATCCGGTCGAAATGTATCTCAACGACGTGTTCACGGTGACGGTGAACATGGCCGGACTGCCGGGCCTTGCTGTTCCCGGCGGCCTGTCGGCCAGCGGCCTGCCGCTGGGCCTGCAGCTCATCGGGCGTCCCTTCGATGAGGAGACGCTGTTTTCTGTGGCCGAAGTCATCGAGCAGTCGGCGGGGCGCATCGAACTGCCGCAGGCGTGGTGGTAAGGGCACGGGCGTCCGGCTGATGACATTTTGCGGCGCGCCCTGTGGGGTGCGCCGTTTTCGTTTTGGGGTGGCGCGCCGGAACCTGTGCGCGCCGTGCGCAGCCGACAGGCCCATCATCGGCCTAAAGCGGCCGGCGCACTTGTTCGCGCGCGGGCGGGCCATTAAAACCCGGTTCAGATCTGCGGCCCTCTCGGCCGCGCGCCTCACACCGGGAATCGCCCCATGAACACGCAGGCCAAACCGTCAAAGCTGATCAAGGGCGCGACAGGCGATTGGGAAATCGTCGTCGGCATGGAAATCCATGCGCAGGTGACGTCGAACTCCAAACTGTTCTCGGGGGCCTCGACGACCTTTGGCGGCGATCCCAACAGCCATGTGTCGCTGGTCGATGCGGCCATGCCGGGCATGCTGCCGGTGATCAACGAGGAATGCGTCAAGCAGGCGATCCGCACCGGCCTCGGTCTCAAGGCGCAGATCAATCATCGCTCGACCTTCGATCGCAAGAACTACTTCTATCCCGATCTTCCGCAGGGATATCAGATCAGCCAGTTCAAGAGCCCGATCGTCGGCGAAGGCGAGGTCATCGTCGATGTCAGCGCAACGGAGCAGATCATTGTCGGCGTCGAGCGGCTGCATCTCGAACAGGACGCCGGCAAGTCGATTCACGACCAGTCGCCGACCGAGAGCTTCGTTGATCTGAACCGCTCCGGCGTCGCGCTGATGGAGATCGTGTCGAGGCCCGACATCCGTTCGGCGGAAGAGGCGCGCGCCTATGTCACCAAGCTGCGCACAATCCTGCGCTATCTCGGCACATGCGACGGCAATATGGAAGAAGGCAGCCTGCGCGCCGATGTGAACGTATCCGTGCGGCGCCCCGGTGGGCCTTTGGGCACGCGCTGTGAAATCAAGAACGTCAATTCGATCCGCTTCATCGGTCAGGCTGTCGATGTCGAGGCGCGGCGCCAGATCGCGATCCTCGAGGACGGCGGCAAGATCGACCAGGAGACGCGCCTGTTCGATCCCGGCCGCGGCGAGACCCGCTCGATGCGCTCGAAGGAAGAGGCCCATGACTACCGCTACTTCCCCGATCCCGACCTGCTTCCGCTCGAGTTCGACCGGGCCTATGTTGACGCTCTGGCGCAGGGACTTCCCGAACTCCCCGACGAGAAGCGCGCCCGCTTCATCGCGGAATATGGCCTGCCGCCCTATGACGCTGGCGTTCTGGTCATGGAGCGTGAGGCGGCCGATTACTTCGAGCAGGTTGCGTCCGGTCGCGATGCCAAGGCTGCTGCCAACTGGGTTATCAATGAGTTATTCGGTCGCCTGAACAAGGAAGGCAAGACGATCTCGACGTCGCCGGTGACGGCCTCCCAGCTCGGGGCGATTGTCGAACTCATCAGCGCGGGAACGATCTCTGGCAAGATTGCGAAGGATCTTTTCGAGATCGTGTGGACGGAAGGTGGCGATCCCGTCGCGCTCGTCGAGGCGCGTGGCATGAAGCAGGTGACCGATACCGGGGCCATCGAGACGGCGGTCGATGCGATCATCGCGGCCAATCCAGACAAGGTCGCGCAGGCGCAGGCCAAGCCCACCATGCTGGGCTGGTTCGTCGGCCAAGTGATGAAACAGACTGGCGGAAAGGCCAATCCGCAAGCCGTCAACGACGTGTTGAAACAGAAATTGGGCATCTGAATTCAGCGCCGCGCGACAGTCGAGAATCATCTTGGTTGCGTGATTCGTTCAGCGCCGCGGTCTCCGCGGCGCTTTTTTTCTAAAAAAAAAGGTTGTCCTCGAATTTTTTTTTCCGTGCCCCCAGACGCCTTTGGACGTGCGATTCTGCGGTGCAAGAGCAGCATGGCGACGAAGCTGGCCAGAGATGCTGCGGCGTCCTCCCGGTCGGGTCGGGGGTCACTTTCTGGGTTGACAAGGAACGCTGGACGAATCGCGTCCCTTATTCTGTGCGGACATCAGGATGTTGCAAGTTAAACCTGCAAATAAAGCCTTTTCCGCATGCCAGAACCCGATGGACGACATTCGAAACCCGTCGGCGGACCGGGGTGCCGGGTCACTTGAGGCCATCACATGGAGGGGCGCATGGCAGTCGGAAGACAGGGCTGTTGCAACCGTTTTGGCGGCCTGCCGCAACGCCGTTGAGCGGATCCACGCAGAGGCACATGAGGACGTTGACTGGCTTGTTGTGGAGTCATCAGTCGAAGAGACACTTGCGTGTGTGATGAACGAAGCTAGGTTACTCAAGCCTAGTGCCGGCTGCACACTTTCTCTTTGCCGGCGGACAAATCAGAGGGGACCTCAGATGGCAAAGGCAACAACGAAGCGTAAGCCGGCAGCGAAGAAGACCGCTGTCAAGAAGACGGCCGCCAAGAAGGCGGTTCGCAAGACTGCAGCCAAGAAGACTGCAGCGAAGAAGACTGCAGCCAAGAAGACCGTTGCCAAGAAGGCGACACGCAAGACGGCTGTGAAGAAGACCGCCCGCAAGACCGCGGTGAAGAAGACTGCGGTGAAGAAGACTGCTGTCAAGAAGTCAGCCGTCAAGAAGTCTGCTGTGAAGAAGACCGCAGTCAAGAAGGCCACGCGCAAGACCGCCGTCAAGAAGACAGCTGTCAAGAAGACAGCCGTCAAGAAGGTTGCTCGCAAGGCTCCCGCCAAAAAGCGCGTTGCCCGCAAGCCGAAGGCTGCGGCTCCGGCTCCGGTTTCCACCTGATCGCACACTGTCGCAAGGCAGGTTCACGCAAGGGTTCCATGGCGCGATTGACTTTCGGGAAGGTCGCGCCAGCGTCAGGATGAAGAGGCGCTCTGCGCCATCAATTCCAAACACGCCTCTTCCGCCCGTTCATCGGGCTGGAGAGGCGTTTTCGTTTCGGGGCTTTGCGCTCGTCATTGGCGCTTCGGGGGCGCTGACGGGGCGCGCCATACATATTTGGGAGAACTCCCGCCAGATCAGTGAGCCGTCAGCGCCGCTGCGTTTCATCTGTTGCCACTGGGTGCCACAGGCTGCGAGGCGTTCGCGCGCCTGCGCCTTGGTCATCTGCTCGGTCGCGACCGGCGTCTCCGCCAGAGCCGGCGAGATCATCAGAAGCCCAGCGATGGAGAGTGTTCGAACTGTCTGCATGAACGCCGCGCGGAGGAGATGGGATCTTCTCCTAGCATGTCATCGCCTGCCGGGCGCGCCCGAGGCGTGCAATGTCCACAGGCGTGATGCTTATCGGGCGGTGGCGACGGTCTTGCCGTCAGCGGGTTTGACGGGTGCGCTATGGGCCTGACGCAGGCTCGGGATGAGGCCCTGGCGTTTTGCATCGTAGTAATAGCCGCGCGAATAAAGTGAGAGCGCACGAGCCTCGTTACCGCCGGACACCATCCAGGCATTGGCGAGGTAGGGCATTCCGAAGGTCAGGTTGGTGCGGGCGTCGAGCAGGCCTTGCGGTGTCCCTGTGTAGCCCATCTGGCGCGCGGTCGGCAGGCTGAGCTGCATCAGGCCGAAATGCGCGCGGCCCATGGCACCCGGATGATAGCGGCTTTCGCGGGCCACGATTCGATGCGCGAGCGTTTCGGGCACACCGTGTCGCTGCGCGTATTGGTTGATCAGCGTCGTGACGCTATCGATCTTGTCGGAGTCCAGTTGGGTGATGGGTCCAGTCTGACGGGGCGCACGCGCTGCGCTGGCCCGGCGCGTGACGTTGATGTCCGTGATCTGTGGCGGCTTGGTGGCTTGCAGGACAGTCGTTTGTTTCTGAGCCGGCTTTGCTGGTGTGGCCGGTCCGGTTTCCGCGAGGGAAGATCCGCCACATGTGGCGAGGGCCGCGGCGAGGATGGCGGCGCGCTGGAGCGCGGCAAGACAATGCATGAACTTTCCTCGGCGTCAGGTGCCTGTCCCGGCATAGAGGGCCGGATCATGCCCAACGCAGTGGGGCAGGGTTGAGGCTAACTGGCCGCGAAATCCCTTACATTCGCTGAACTCTGGACCCTTTCGGCCCGTGCGAACTTGCCCTAATGAATGGGTGTCACGCATCTTGTCGCCTCCAATTGCGGCGAGAAGCGGGCAGGGACCCTTGATCGGGCAACGGAAGACCATGCGGATGCCGAAGACGAAAATTGTACTGAAGCCTCGCAAGAAGACGGCGCTCGACGCCGTCAGGCCTTTCAGCTGGCGCATTTCCCTCACGTATTTTCTGACTTTCGTCGAAGATCTGCTCGAGCTGTCCTATCCATGGGCGACAGGCATCGCCATTGATGGACTGATGGCGCACGAGTTCCATCATACATTGCCAATCGTCATCGCCTGGAGCGCGCGCGCCTCGATTGGCTGCTTCCGGCAAATGTACGACACGCGTGTCTATACGGATGTCTACAATCATATTGTCGAGGACACGATCATCCGGCAGCGCAAGGCTGGTATCGAGGCGACGATGGTTGCCGCGCGCTCGGCCATGTCGCGCGAGTTTGTCACCTTCTTCGAAATCGACGTGCCGGTGGTGATCACGTCGTTGATCCACATCTTTGGCTCTGCGATCATCCTGTTCTGGTACGATTTCCAGATTGGCGCGCTGGCCGCGCTGCTGTTTATTCCGGTCTATCTCGTCAATCGCGTCTATGTGCGCGTCACGACGCGGCTCAATCGGGAATTGAATGACCAGCTTGAAAAGGAAGTCGTCTATATCGAGCGTTCCGAGCGCGAGGAAGTCCGTTCGCATTTTGCGCTTGTTCGCAAATGGCGGATCAAGCTGTCTGATGCCTCGGCCTATAACTGGACCATCATCGAGGTGCTCTCGATCGGCGTCTTCATCGCCATTCTCCTGCGTGCCACCGTTCTTCCTGAAAGCGAGGCGGGCGATATATTCGCGATCCTCGTCTACGTCTGGCGGCTGATGGAAGGGCTCGATCACGTGCCGACCATCGTCCAGCAGTTGACGCGCCTGCGCGACATATCCATCCGCATCAGTCAGGGAGCCACCGTCGAGGACGTCAGCGAGACACTCGAGGAAAGCGAGCCTGATCAAAAGCCTTTGTAGAGGTGCCGTCAGGATCACTGTTGGCGGATGTTGCCATTTGAAACGCTCAGAAAATTGACTTGTGAGCTTGACTGTAAATGCTTTCCTGATCGAGCGGGGGAGCGGTGGAACACGATGATCGCCCACAAGATCGCAGCCGGTCAGTCGCAGCGGCCACCGACCCAGGTCATGGTCGGGAAAGTCTCCGCCCGAGATGAGGGGAGTGCCATCATGAAAATGTTGATCCGAATGGTCGCTTTGGGTCTGGCGCTGGTGGCCGCGCGGCAAGCGCTGGCTCAGGGCTATCCCGACACATTGCGCATGACCTGTGCCGCCTCTGCCGAAACCGTCCGCCGTGCCGGAGCCGTCGTCCTGCATTCTGGCCCCGATATTTACGACCGCTATGTCAGCGCGCAGAGTTTCTGCACGCGCGAGGAAATCATGAAGCCGCAATGGGTTCGCGCGGCTGATACCGCGCAATGTTTCGTCGGCTACATCTGCCAGCGCGAGAGCTGGGGTGCCGGCCCCAATTGAGGGCTGGCCTTGATTGGTCTTGTCGGCGGCGCTTGCGATCCGCTGGCAGCCATCGTCGCTTCCATCATCGACGCGGGGCCGGGCTGAATCTTTGCTGCGTTGCAAAAGGGCTGCGGTGAAGTATTTGTGATGTTATCATAGCTTCCGCTCCGGAGGGGTGGGCGTTTATCCTCATATCTATGGTCGATCCTTCGCCGCTGGCGCGCAATCACCTGGTCATGAGCTTCTCGCGCTTCGCTGGAGGCTTTTGGCGCGACGCGCCCGCGCGCATGGCCTTCTGGCTGACGGCGTCGCTGGCGGCGGGGCTGGTCTGCAAACTCCTCGTCGATGTCGGCATGAACAAGTGGAACCGCTGGTTCTTCGACTCGCTGGAGCGGCGCGACACAGCCGGCGCGGCGGTGGCGGCATTTGCCTTTCCGCTGCTCATCTTCTGCGTGGCGGCGGTCGGCGTGTGGATCATCCGCGCGCGCGAGACGCTGCAAGTGCGCTGGCGCGAATGGTGCGCGGCGCGATTGCTCGAACGCTGGCTGGGCGATCAGCGGTTCTACCGGATGCGGATCGCGCGCGGCGGCATGGCCAATCCCGAATACCGCATTTCCGACGACGTGCGCATGGCCACCGAGCCGCTAACCGATTTCGCCATCGGCCTGTTCACGGCCCTGCTCACCGGCTCGACCTTCGTCGTCATTCTCTGGACGGTCGGCGGCGGGCTCGACGTGACCTGGGGCACGACACAATTTCACCTGCCCGCCTTTATGGTTATCGGCGCTTTGGTCTATGGCGTGGCGGTTTCGGCCTTCATGCCGGTGGTCGGCGGCCAATTGTCCGCCGCTGCAGCGGCCAAGAACGAAGCCGAGGCGCGTTTTCGCTTTGAAATGATCCGCATGCGCGAGAGCGCGGAAGCCGTGGTGCTGACGCAGGGCGAAGCCCATGCACTGCAACGTCTTGCCGCAACCAATGCTGAACTGGCGACTGCCTGGATGCGTGTTGTCGCCCAGCATGCCAGGATCACCTGGCTCACCAATGGCAACAGCGCCATGGCACCGGTGTTTCCGCTGGTGCTGGCGGCACCGAAATATCTGGCCGGCGAGCTGACCCTGGGTGAAGTCATGCAGCTCGCATCCGCCTTCGTTCAGGTGCAGATCGCGGTGGGCTGGCTGGTCGACAATTACAGCCGCCTTGCCGAATGGTTCGCTTCGGCGGGGCGGATCGTCGAATTGATCGAGGCGCTCGACGCCAGCGAGGCCGACCGCCAGGATGGGTGTCCGCTGATTGCACGCGGATTCCGCGAGGACGGTTGCGTGCGGCTGGACAATTTGCGGCTCACGCGGCCCTCAGGCGAGATCATCATCCACCGCGCCGACATAGGCTTCGAGCCTGGCGACCGCATTTGCGTGAGCGGCACGGCGGGGGTCGGCAAGTCGGGCCTGCTGCGCGCCATCTCGGGCCTGTGGCTCTGGGGCGAGGGCGCCATCCATGTGCCGGAGGGGCGCGCCATCGCCTATATAGCGGCGAGCCCCTTCCTGCCGGCGGGGCGGCTCTCCGCCGTGCTGTCCTTTCCGGAGGGTGTCGACAGGCATCCCAGCGCGTAATGCCTGCGCGCGCTCACAATTTGCGGCGCGGGCCATCTTGCCGACCGACTCGATGCCGTCGACACGTGGGAGCAAGCGCTCTCGGCCAGCGAGAAACAGCGCGTGGCGCTGGCGCGTCTCATCGTCACGCAGCCGCATCTCGTGCTGCTGGAGGACGCCTTCTCCTGTTTCGGTGCTGCCGAACAGATCGCGCTGTTTGATCTGCTGGCGAGCCATCTGCCGCAGGCGATCCTGATCACAACCGGCGGAGCCGCAGGGCTCGCCGATCTGCATTCGCGTCGCCTCGTTCTGGAGCGGAACGCGGCGGGCGAAGTCCATCTCATCGAACGGGGTGCCGATTTCCAGCATGCCGCGGTGAGGGTCTAGGGGGGATTTTGGAATGAATGAGAATATGAGCCGCAAGCTGCATTTCTGGGACGCGGTCTGGGACCTCCAGCTCGCGCAATGTCCCTGCGACGTGCATTTCTGCGACTGGCTGGAGACAGAGAAGATCACGGATGCCTCGATCTTCCATTTCGGCACGGGCAGCCATCATGTCATCGGCATCCGCACGGCGGAAAACGGCTCCAACAATTGCGTGCTGGGTATTACCGCAAGCCCCGGCGAATATGAGTCTTTCGTCAAGCTCGCCATCGACCGGCCCGATGTCGAGAAAAGCTACAAGGTGTTTTTCGGCGACATTTACCAGCTCGAAAAGCGGCTGTTGCCGGAGTTCGATGTCGTCACGCTGTTTCATCTGTGCGAGTTCCGCGACGAGCGCAATGATCTATACGGCGCGCTGACCGACCTTGAAGTCGCGACCATGCTGACGGAGCTGACGCGGCCGGGCGGTTATATTATCTTCTACACCAAGTCCTTCGCCTTCGACACGGCCGAAAAGGTCATCGCGGTTTGGGAGACGGAGCAGCAGGTCGAGAAGGTCGGCCTGTACGAGACGCTTCTCGTCTATCGCAAGACGGGCTGACGCAGCGGCGCGGGGAGCTGACGGGGCTCCCCGCATCGTCTCAATGGTCGCCGGTGTGGACGTGCGGATGTTCGTGCACATGCGCATGGCGGTGCAGCACGGCGGGCTCCAGCCGCTGCTGGCGCATGAGCAGGGCGCGCGTCGCGAGACGGTCGAGAACAGGGCGGTCATGCGAGACGATGATCATCGCCGTGTCGAGTGACGACAGGATTTCGACCAGCTTCTCGACATGCTTGTTGTCGAGCGAATTGGTCGGCTCGTCGAGCAGCAGCACGTCGGGATCCATCGCGAGAATGGCCGCCAGGCACACGAGACGCTTTTCGCCGCCCGACAATTTGCGGGTCACGCGGGGCCCGAGATGGCCCATGTTGAAACGCACCAGCGTGGCACGCGCCTTGTCCATGGCTGCCTCTTCGCTCAGGCCCTTGTTGAGCGGGCCGAAGGCGACATCTTCCACCACGGTCGGGCAGAACAATTGATCGTCGGCATCCTGGAAAAGATAGGCCGCGCGCAGGCGCATATCGCGAAAGTCGTCCTCGCAGCGCCGCACCCGACCAAAGGCCTCAATGGTCCCGGCGCTCGTTCTGTGCAGGCCGATGAGGCTGCGCAGGAGCGTGGTCTTGCCCGCGCCATTCGAACCGATGATGGCGAGACGCTCGCCGACGTCGAGATGCATGGTGACACCGTCGAGCACGCGAGCCCCGTCGCGGTCCACGCTCACGCTTTCCAGAGTGATCAGGCGCGTCATATGAGGCGATCCCAGAGGCCAAGACCGGTGACGGCGAGCGCAACCGCCGCCATGAAGAAGAGGTCCGCCCGTTGCAGCGGACGCGTCGCGCGCAGCGGGAACTTTCCGGAAAAGCCACGGCAGCGCATGGCTTCCTCGACACGCTCTGCGCGCTCCATCGAGCGCACGAGCAGCATGCCTGTGAAATTGCCATAGGCTCGCCAGGTGCGCATGTCGCATCGCGGGGCGAAGCCGCGCGCGCGCATGGCCTCCATCAGCCGTGCGCCTTCCTCGCGAAACAGGCTCTGGTAGCGCACCAGAAACAGCAGGATGTGGATGAGCCGCGTCGGTGCGCCGAGTGAGGCCAGGCCGCGGC
>CAIWVR010000245.1 GCA_903916165.1 uncultured Hyphomicrobiales bacterium
AACACGACATCCGATTCCAGATGTTCGTCATCATCGACGAAGACCTGCGTGACGAGCGTCTTGAAGCCCTCTCGGTAGCAGAGGAAATGAATATGCGCGGGGCGCCAGTGCGGCCTGTTCTGCGCCCGCAGCATGTCGCCCACGGGCCCGTCGATCGGCACCGGATATCCCGCCGGGCGCACGGAGCGGAACGCGAAGCGGCCCTGCGCATCAGTGATGAACTTGCCGCGCAGGTTCATGTCGGCCTGGGCCTCGTCCTGGTTTTCGTAGAGGCCGACCGGCGAGGAATGCCAGACGTCCACTTCGACACCGGCGACCGGCTGCCCTGAGGGATCGCGCACCAGACAATTGGCAAACAACGCCGGGCCGGGCGTCGCCGAGCGCAGGATCGAGCCGCCGTTTTCGGTCTTGGGCGAATTCATGCGCCAGAAGGGGCCGAGCAGCGCGGCTGCGGTCTCGGTCGAGCCCTGGCCGCCATTGTTCAGCAGGCAGACGAGGGTCGAAAAGCCGATGGAATCGGAGAACAGGATGCCCTCATTATGGGCATCGCTGGTCTGCTTGCCGATGCGGTTGAGGAAATCGACGCCGATTTCAAATTCCGCTTCGGTGAGATTGACCTCGCGGGCAAAAGCATGGGCATGGCGCACAAGGGCGTCCATGATCTCCTTGAAGCGCGGGCTCGTCGCCCCCGACATGGTCTGCAGGACGACGGGCGTGACGCCGTCCACGTCTTCAATGATCATTGTCGCCTCCCGAGCGAAATTATGCCGCCCCGTCGTTGCGAGCGAAGCGAAGCAATCCATCTTTAAGCGCACGAACGCTTGCGCCCAAAGATGGATTGCCGCGTCGCTGCGCTCCTCGCAATGACGTTGCAATCGATTGCACAGAGTTTCTGCAATCGATTGCAAGGAGTCAACAGGCCAGTCTATCGTCACGGTCATGACAGATGTCCGAAACATGCCGCCGAATCTGCAGGCCGTGGCCGACGCCGCCGGCGTCCACCGGTCGACGGCGTCGCGCGCTCTCAATCCGTCGACGCGCCATCTGGTCGCCGGGGATGTCGCGTTGCGCATTGTCGAAACGGCCCGTCGCCTGGGCTACCGGCGCGACGGGCTGGCGGCGAGCCTGCGCACCGGGCGCACGCGGCTCGTCGGCGTGGTGCTGCCCGACATTTCCAATCCGGTCTTCGGTCCCATCCTGCGCGGCGTCGAATCCGGGCTGGCGGCGGCGGGCTATTCAGCCCTGCTCGCCAATGCGGGACCTGGCGGCGAAGACGGCCTGCGGCTCATCGAGGAACTCATGGAGCGCCGCGTCGACGGGCTCATCCTTGCCACCGCGCGCCATGACGATCCCGTGCTCGCCGCCTGTCTCGACGCCGGGACACCGACCGTGCTCGTCAACCGTGCCGATGCGCGCGGCCGCGCATCCGCCGTGGTGTCGGACGATCACGCCGGCATGGTGCTGGCGGTGGCTCATCTGGCGGGTCTCGGTCACAGGCGCATCGGCCATCTCGGCGGTCCGCAGGACGTGTCGACGGGCGCGCTGCGCCGTGCGGGCTTTATTGCCGCCTTGCGGGCATTGGGGCTTGAGTCGGAAAATGCCTGTGTCGCAGCGATTGCTTATACGCGCGAGGCGGGGCAGGCGGCGGCGGAAGACTTGCTCGCCCGTTTCGATGTCAGCGCCATAGCCGCGGCCAACGACCTGCTGGCTCTTGGTGCCTATCGCGCCTGCGCGGCGCGCGGGCTGCGGGTCCCGCAGGATGTGTCGATCGTCGGTCATAATGACATGCCGCTCGTTGACATGGTCGAACCGCCACTGACGACAATTCGTATCTCTCATGTCGCCATGGGCGAGGAAGCCGCGCGCCTGCTGGTGCGCGAAATAGAGACGCCGGGCCTGTCGCCCGAGCGCATCGTTACGCCCCCTGAACTGGTGGTGCGTGGCAGCACGATGTCGCCGTCATTGCGGGGAGCGTAGCGACGCGGCAATCCATGTCCGGATCGACTGGCGCGCCTTCGCGACCTCCCTGTCCGGGCCGCGACAGAAAGATGGATTGCCGCGTCGCTTCGCTCCTCGCAATGACGAGGGAGCCTACTTTGGCAGCTGCACGATTGCCTGCATGCGTGCGCGCACGTCTTCCGGCGTCAGATAGAGTTTTGCGATCATCGCCTGCGCATCAATGCCGGAGATCGGATCGACCCGGATGCCGATCTTTTCGGCTTCCGCACGCAGTTCCGGGTCTGCGGCCGTCTTGTCGAAGGCCTTGCGCAGCAGCGCGACGCGGTCGGCGGGGGTGCCGGGCGGGGCGACGAACGGGCGGCCCAGATCGAGGCGCGACAGCAGGATGTCGATGATCTGCAGGTCTTTTTCGTCGGTCACCAGTTCGCGCATCGTTGGTGTGTTGGGTGCGTCGGGATGGCGCGACGAGGCCATCTGCACGAAGAAGTTCACCGCGCCGCCCTCAATGTCCTTCATGGCGGTGATCCGGTTGGGGCCGGACCAGCCGGTCATGAAAATGCCGTCCACTTCGCCGCGCGACATGGCGAGATAATATTCGACCTGTCCGGGATAGCCGAACACGGACTTGAATTTCGTCCCGAGCAACTGGTTGGACAGCCGCGCATACATGGCGGAATCGGTTTCCGGCCCGTTGGTGCCGATGACGATCTCGGTCTTGCGCATGTCCTCGAGCGTGCGCGCCTTCGAGGTTTTTGACACCAGCCCGACGCCGGCCTCGCGCGAAATGCTGCCGAGCCAGTTGAACTCCGTCGCCTTGAATTGCGCCTGGGTCTGGGAGCCATAGAGCAGGGCGGTCGTCGCCATGCCACGGTCGATGTGGCCGAGGACCGTGCCGTCCTTTGGCGCCACCGTGAAAAGGTAATTGGTGGCTGTGATGGCGCCGCCGCCGGGCATGTTCTGAACCTGGATGGAGGGTTCGCCCGGCAGATATTTCGAGAAGTAGCGCACCGCCAGACGGCCCATCATGTCGTAGCCGCCGCCCGCCGAGCTGGACACAATCAGCCGCATGTTCGGTCTGGCTTGGTAGAAATCCGTCGCGCTGTCGGCGCTGGCCACGCCACAGGTCAGCGCCCAGGCGAGGGCCATCCATCCTGCCGTTTTTTTCAGCATTTTTCCAGTCTCCGCTTGCATCTGATGTTTTCAACAAGCAAAGCCCGGGCCAGTTAGACACCAGTCACACGGACGGATGGCCAGCGCGTTTCAGACGCTGGACGGCGGTGTCGAGCGCCGACAAAAAATTGGAGCGGTCGCGCGGCGCAAAGGGCTTCGGCCCGCGGGTCGTCTCGCCTGCCGAGCGCAGCTCGTCCATCAGGTTGCGGGTCGCCAGCGCCATGCCGATGGAGGCGTCGTTGAAGGCCCGGCCGGTTGGTCCGAGCACCTCCGCGCCCGCCTTCACGCAGCGCGCCGCAAGCGGGATGTCGGCGGTGATGACGATGGCGCCCGGCGCCGCGCGCTCGGCGATCCAGTCGTCGGCGACATCGGGCCCGGCGGGCACGACGACCCGCTCGATCTTCGGGCTGCGGGGAATGGCGATCCAGGCATTGGCAACGACATGCACGGCAAGCCCGTAACGCTCTGCGACCCGGTAGGTCTCGTCCTTCACGGGGCAGGCGTCGGCATCGATGTAGATCACGATAGGTGCGGGCATGAGGCTCTTAAAACAGGCAAGCCGCCGATTGCCAAGCCGCCCTTGCCAAGCCGCCCTTGCCAAGCGGCCCGCGCCATCTGAAGCTAACTGGATTGGCTGCATGGGAGTCACGCCATGGCAAAAATCATTTCCTCGCCCGCCGTCATTGGTGGCCCGCGCCTGATCCTGAGAGCCGAAGGGCAGGTGATGTTTCTGCTGGCGACACTGGCCTGTGTCGTCCCCGGCTTGCAGGACACGCATCTTGGCGCGCTCGGCCCCGGCCGGAAGGCCTTGGCGTGACCAAGACCAGCGACGCCCAGATTGTCGAAGCCGCGCGGCAGATTATCATCGGGCAGGGGATCGACCAGCTGACACAGCGCGGATTGGCTGCGGCGGTCGGCATCAAGGCACCGTCCCTCTACAAGCGGTTCGCTGACCAGGCTGCGCTTTTGCGCGCCGTACGGGGGCAGGCTCTTGCCGATCTTGAAGCCAGACTGCGCAGGGCGGCGGGCGACCAGCCGCCGGCCCCGGCGGCGCTGCGCATGGCGAATGCCTTCCGCGCCTATGCCCTCGAGGCACCCGGCCTTTATCGCCTGATCTTTGACGCGGCTCTGCAGGATCCGGAGCGGACGCTCGAGCGGGCCGCGCTGGCACCCTTCGAGGCCGCGCTCGCGCCGCTGGCGGGCGGCGGGCAGGGCGCTTCGTCCGCCCATGCCATGCTGGCCTTGCTGCACGGGCTGGTCCGGCTTGAGATCGACGGCGCGGCACCCATGGCGGGCCCGCATGACGAGGCTTTCCGTTTCGCCATCTATGCCTTGCTGCAGGGGATCGCCCGCAGCGCGGGCTGAGACGTCGCGCAGAAGGGACGAGGTCATGGCGAAAGGCGCGTTTTGTGGGTTAAATGGCGGCCATGTGGAGGCTGAACGATGTATGATCACGACAAGTCCTGGCGAGAGGCGGCGGAGATGGCCGCCGCGCTGCAGGAAAAGGTGCGCAAGATCGAGGAGGAGCAATCCGCCCTCGACGTGAAGCGCGAGCTCGCGCGCTGGCTGGCCCGTTTCGACCCGCTCGCCGTCCAATTGGGCGTGCTGCGGGAGGAGGCGAACCGGGGCGGTGGCTGAGGCGAGACGCTTGCCCCCCCCTTGGAAGCCGCGAAAGCCTCTGCTAATCAGACGGACCTACTCCGAAAGTCGAGGCCTTGACGCGCCTTCTTCCCGGAGCAGTCCGACAACAAAACAACAGCGAGGATCCCATGCCGCATGACGCCCCCTCCCATTGGCACGAGCCCACGGCTGGCGAAAGCGCCGGCTTTGGCAAGTTCAAGCGACCCTCGATGCCCTATGACAAGTTCATGGAGGCGGAAGGCATTCCCTGCTACCGCAACATCGGCGTGCGCACGGTGCTCGACATCGAGCTGAAGCCCTGGAAGCGCCTGGGCGGCCGCGGCTCCTATATCCAGCTGTTTGGCACCGAGGGGCTCTGGGGCTCCTATGTGGTCGAGGTTCCCGCCGGTGGCGCGCTGAACGTCGACAAGCACATGTATGAGAAGGTCTGCTTCATCGTCGAAGGCCGCGGCTCCACGGAAGTGTGGACCGAAGGCTCGAAGAGGCAGACGTTTGAATGGCAGAAGGGCTCGACCTTCTCGATCCCGCTGAACACCAGCCATCGCTTCGTGAACGCGACGAACACGCCCGCGCTGCTCTATTGTGGCACGACGGCTCCGAACGTCATGAATCTCTATGACAATACGAATTTCATCTTCAACAACGATTTCAACTTCACGGATCGTTACTCGGGCAATGACGACTTCTTCAAGTCGGTCGAGGACGTCGAGCCCGATCCGGTGCGTGGCCTGGCCATGCGCCGCACCAACTTCATCCCCGATCTGATCAATTGCGAGCTGCCGCTCGACAATCGTCGTTCACCCGGCTATCGCCGCGTCGAGCCGCATATGGCCGGCAACCGCTTCTACTTCTGGATCGGCCAGCACGAGACCGGCCGCTATTCCAAGGCGCACAAGCATATGTCGGCAGCAGTTCTGCTCTGCCTCAAGGGCAAGGGTTATACGTTCACCTGGCCGGCCGAACTCGGCATGCAGCCCTGGGAAGCGGGCAAGGGCGAGTTCGTCAAGCGCCAGGATTATGAATATGGCGGCCTCGTCTCCGCCGCGCCAATGTCGGGCGACTGGTTCCACCAGCATTTCGGCATCTCGAAGGATCCGCTGCGCGTCTCGGCCTGGCATGGCCCGAACAACCAGCGTTCGCGCAAGGCCGGCCTGCCGGGTGAAGCGATCATGGATTACGGCGCGATCGACCTGAAAAAAGGTGGCAGCGCGATTCCCTATTGCGACGAAGATCCGCATCTGCGCAAGGAATTCGCCGTACGCCTCGCGGCGGAAGGCGTGTCCTCGCGCATGCTGCCGGAATTCTATGCCGACGCCGCCGCTGGCGATGCCGTTGGCAATGTGATGTAAGCTTTCGGGCCTCTGCAGA
>CAIWVR010000246.1 GCA_903916165.1 uncultured Hyphomicrobiales bacterium
CGTCGTCGCACATTGAGCGACAGGGGTTGAAAGAAAAAGCCGCGGTCAGCGATGGCCGCGGCTTTTGTTGTCATGGCGAGCGCCGCGCCGCCATCCAGTCATTAGCCTTTGCGGTAATTTAGAAAAAGATATCATTTTTTTTCTCCTCGGTCATTGCATCAACCAATCTGCGGCGGTCGCTTTATTCCCGCCTATAAAGCGACCGCTCTTCGTCACCTCCGCAGCCGAAGCCACATTGGACGAATGAAGTGGATGCCGGATTTGAGACCACTTATTAAGGTGTAGCGCACCCCGCTCTGTCGCAACCGATGGAGCAATGACATGACTTGACTGCGGCGTGGTCATGGCGGAACCAAAATTGCGCTCATTCGCAGCCTCGGCTTCAGCCCCCTCAAACAAAGATGCGGCAAAAATCATTTAAAACCAGGCGAAAAATGGCAGGCTGGCTCAAAGCCTTGCTCGCGCAAATCCTCAACCCGGAAAGTTGTTAATCTGGACTCGTTGCCCGCATGCTGGTGTCACGACGAGCATTGACGGCGCTGACCCGCCGTGCGATTCGGAGGCATGGTCTGCCACAGGTGGCGGAGCGGGCGGTTAGCTCAGTTGGTAGAGCGTCTCCTTTACACGGAGAGGGTCGGCGGTTCGAGCCCGTCACCGCCCACCAGTAATTTTTTTGGCCTTTGATTTTATTGGTAAATCTCGTCAGGTGCGGGGTTGGTATTTTTTGCTGCGGGCAAGGACCTGCCGGGTTTTTTGCGCCCGCTTCAAGGATCGTGTTCTTGTCGATGGAGGGATGGCCCAAGCTGCGTTCCGCGAAGGGCGTGTCCTTTGCCCGCTACAGATCGCGGAAATGTCCCTGGCCCTCCTTGGTGAGAATGTTCTCGGAGGAGCGTGCCGAAGTGCCGGTACAGAGAAACCGCACAGTGAAGACAATGTCAGACATCGCTTGTGCTTCTCGTTGGGCAGCAGGGCGTGAGATCCTCGATCAGCGGTTGGCACAGGTCCGTGCGGCCGCCGCAACAATCTTTCAGGAGAAACGCGATCACGTCGCGCATCCCCGTGAGGTCGGCGCGATAGATGATCGAGCGGCTTTTGCGTTCGCCGTTGATGAGGCCCGCGCGCGACAAAATGGCGAGATGGGCCGACATTGTGTTCTGGGGCACGTCGATCAGGCGCGCGAGTTCACCGGCAGAAACGCCAGCCGGTTCACGGCTCACCAGCAGCTTGAATGTGTCGAGCCGGGTGGGCTGCGCCAGCGCGGCCAGTGCGGCAATTGTGCGATTTTTATCCATATATCCAAAATAAAGGATATATTGCGTGAGCACAAGCGTGGGGAGGTGTCTTTTTCAAAGGTCTCACACCGTCGTCTCGGGGCTGGCGCTGCGTGACCTGCCGAGGCCTGGCAGGCGTGCAGAACGCCGCCCGCGCCCGTCACGCGTGGCGGTGCTTGTCCTCAAAGATGAATTCGGCATCCGTGCGCCCAAACAGGATGTCGCTCGCAAGGTCGTTGTCTCGCGGCACCCATGTGGGGTGTGCGGGCGTGTGCGCGAGCACAGCTGCCAGCAATCGTTCGACGCGCGCGACAGCCTCGATGCGGGCCTGTTTATGCACCAGCGCGTCGCGAGGGCCGACCTCGCTGACGATCATGTCTGTCAGGATTGACAGGCTGTCATCAAATTCCATGGCCCGTCTTGCAACTGACATGAGGAACCTCCAGCGCGGCGGTGCGAATCACCATGATTAATAATCTCTTAAGATTGTGACGGAAAAGCAACGGCGCAAGGGTGCCGCAAGGGCTGTATTGAATTCGTCACGAGAATCGCGCCTCATCATGACATCTCTCGCGTCTGCCTTGCGGGCCTCATGATGGATCGTTCGACCTTTCGAATTTTCTCCGACGTGCGCCCCGCAGCGAGCTTTCCCAGTTTTGTCGAATCGCAAGATCCTGGTGGATGGTCCACCCGGGTCGCGAAGCATGGGGTCTGCGTGCATGGCCAAAAGCATGTTGAAGAGCAAGCGGCGTCATCGTGATTTCGGGGACGCGACGGTCATCCATTTAACCAAGAAACCGAAGTTTCGACCGGAGCGAAACCCGCCCCCGATCCGGCCGATGAATGCGCGGCAGGCCGAATATCTCGGGCACCTGCGCTCGGCCGAGCAGGTTTTTGTGCTTGGGCCAGCCGGCACTGGCAAGACCTATCTGGCGGCGACCTATGCCGCCGACCTGTTCCGCTCCGGCGTGGTGACGCGCATCATCCTGACACGTCCCAATGTGCCCTGCGGGCGTTCGCTCGGCTTCTTCCCCGGGACGCTCGAACAGAAATTCGCGCCCTGGGCCGTGCCGGTCACGGACGCCATGCGCGAGCGCCTCGGTGCGGCGGTGTTTGATCTCGCCGTGAAGAATGGCGACATCGAGGTAGCCCCGTTCGAGGTTATGCGCGGACGCTCCTGGAAGGATTGTTTCGTATTGCTCGACGAGGCGCAGAATGCGACGCCGCAGGAAATGAAAATGTTCCTGACGCGGATCGGCGAGAATTGCGTGACCGTCGTCAATGGCGACGTTGCGCAATGCGATCTCGACCGCACGTCGGGCCTGCGCACGGCCATCGACATGGTCCGCGCGCAGGGACTGCCGGTGCCGATCGTCGAGTTCACGGTGGATGATGTGGTGCGCTCGGGTGCCTGCGCCATGTGGGTCCGCGCCTTTGCGGAACATGAGGCCGTGCGCATGGCGGCGGAATGATCCGTCGCCCCTGATGGCGGTCGCTTGAAGGAAAGGTCGCAGCCGACGGGCCGATTGCGACCTTTCCGGTGCATGGCATGTGCCTCTTTATGACAGCGCGACCGTTTCCGACATGTGACTGTCATCCGGCGATGTTACCCGCCTCTCAACCGAGGAGACGCTGGTGGATTCGTCAGGTATCGAGACTCGCGCCTCGCATGCGCAACTGGCTGCTGCGGTCCATCGCAACAGCGCCCTTTCGTCCGAGGGCGCGCTGGAGCGGCTGTTCACATTCCTCTTCAGTGGCCTGGTCTATCCGCAGATCTGGGAAGATCCGGTCGTCGACATGGACGCGCTCTGCATCCGCAAGACCGACCATGTGGTCGCCATTGCCTCGGGCGGCTGCAATATTGCGAGCTATCTCCTCGCCCAGCCGGAGAAAATCACGGCGGTCGATCTCAACGCCGCCCATGTTGCGCTGAACCGCTTGAAGCTGACGGCGGCGATGCGCCTGCCTGACCACAAGACGTTCCGGCGCTTCTTTGCCAATGCCAGCGACAAGGCAAATGTCGCCGCCTATGACCAACATCTGGTGCCACATCTCGACGCCGCGACGCGCCATTATTGGGAGGCGCGCGAATGGTCTGGCCGCCGTCGCATCACCCGTTTTGCGCGCGGCTTCTACCGTTTCGGCCTGCTCGGCATTTTTATTGGTGCCGTGCATCTCGTCGCGCGCCTGCACGGGCGTGACCTGGGCGCCATGCTGGCTGCCCGCACGCAGGACGAACAGCGCGCGATTTACGAACGCGAAGTCCTGCCGCTGTTTTCCAAGCCGCTGGTGCGCTTCCTCGCCGGGCAGCCGGCCTCGCTCTACGGGCTGGGTATTCCACCCGCCCAATATCGCGCGCTCGCTGCCGACCATCCGGACGGCATGATCGGCGCTCTGCGCGCCCGCGTCGAGAAACTCGCCTGCGGCTTTCCGATGACAGAAAATTATTTCGCCTGGCAGGCCTTTGGTCGCGCCTATGGCGACAGCCTCACGGCACCGACGCCGCCCTATCTGGAGCGTGGGAATTTTTTGACCCTGCGCGCCCAGGCCAGCAAGGCCGATGTCCGGCTGATTTCCATGACCGATTACCTTGCGGAGCAACCGGCCTCCAGCGCCGATTGTTTCGTGCTGCTGGATGCGCAGGACTGGATGGACGATGCCACGCTGAACGCACTATGGACCCAGATCACACGCACGGCGCGGCCCGGTGCGCGTGTCATCTTCCGCACGGCTGCGGACGAAAAGCTTCTGCCCGGTCGCGTCTGCGATGACATCCTGCGCTTCTGGACACGTGATGATACCCGCTCTGCGGCCTTGCATGCACGTGACCGCTCGGCCATCTACGGGGCGTTTCATCTCTATCGCTTTGCCGGAGCCGCAGCATGAGTGACACAGCACTCCTGATGGACCGCATCTACGGCTGGCAGACGGGCGTCTATGACGTCACGCGTCGGTATTATCTCCTCGGCCGCGACCGGCTGGTCGAGGCGCTGTCGCCTGCGTCGGGCTCGAATGTCCTCGAGATCGGCTGCGGCACTGGCCGCAATCTCGTCAAGGCGGCCCGCCGCTGGCCGGGCGCGCGGCTCTATGGGCTCGACGTGTCGGAGGTGATGCTCGCCAAGACGCGGCAAGCGCTCGCGGAGGAGGGGTGCGACCAGGTCGTCCAGGTTGCGCAGGCGGATGCAACGGTCTGCGACGCGTCAGCCTTGTTCGGGGTCGTGTTTCACCGCGTCTATTTTTCCTACACTCTGTCGATGATTCCCGACTGGACAATCGCGCTGGACAGGGCAGCCTCTGCACTGCCGCCCGGAGGGGCGGTGCTGATCGCCGATTTCGGCGACCAGAGCGGATTGCCGCACTGGTTTCGCGTCATGCTGCGCCGCTGGCTGGCCCTGTTTCACGTCAAGCCCTGTCCGCAGGCTGAAAGCGTGCTGCGGACCATTGCCGCGCAACGCGGACTGGCCTGCGACTTCATCCCACTCTACCGCGGCTATGCGTTTCTGGCGGCGCTTCGTCGCGATGCTAAGGGCGGTTGATCGCGTGACGGCTGCTTATCGCGCGGTCTGGCTGGCGAGCTTGCCACTCAGGGTCGCCAGATTTGCAAACATTTCCGGAAGATCCGACTTGATCGCGCTGACGACCAGAAACGAGGGTGCCAAAATCTTGGGTTGCACCCGTGCGGAATAGATCACGTTCGTGCTGTTGCCGGCTGGCTTCACGCTCCAGGACCCCTCGGACACTTTCATGTCGCCGCTGACCAGACGGTAAGTGAAGCCGCTGGTTGGCGTATAGTCATTGCGCACGATCGTCTTGATGCGCGGCAGCAGGGGAGGGTTGGCGACATTTTCGCGAATGTCCCAGCGTCCCGCCGGATCCTTCTCGATGATGCGGCAGGATTCCAGATGCGGCACGAATTCGCGCGCGCGCTCGCAATTGGTGAGCGCTGCCCAGACCTGGCGTGCAGGTGCGGGAAGCACAGCCTCCACGCGGATCAGATAGCTGTCGCCATCCTGCCGGACGTCGATCGTGGGGGCAGATTGCGCGGCCGCCGCTTGCGAAAGCAGCGCGCAGAGGAATGATGTGAGAATCGTGCGCTGAGCAAAGGACATTCGGTTAGCTTTTCTCATCCGCGTGACACATGTGTGATGAGCACAATCATACATTCCGATAGGTCTTGTACCAGTCGACGAAGGCGGCGACGCCGACTTCGATGGACGTATCCGGTTTGAAGCCCGTGGCCCTGGACAGTTCTGAAATGTCGGCGAAAGTGGCTGGAACGTCGCCCGGCTGCATGGGCAGCAGGTCGCGCTCGGCCTTGCGTCCGAAATTTTGCTCCAGCAATTCGACCACGCGCAGCACCTGCACCGGCTGGCCATTGCCAATATTATAGATGCGATAGGGAGCCGCACTTGACGCAGAATCCGGCGCATGGCCGGACCAGGCCGGATTGGGTGTCGCCGTGACCCAGCAGCTGCGCACCACCCCTTCGACAATATCGTCGATATAGGTGAAGTCACGCTCCATATGGCCGGCATTGAACAGAGGGACCGGGCGGCCCTGCATGATGGCGTCTGCGAAGATGGTCATCATCATATCGGGGCGTCCCCACGGCCCATAGACCGTGAAGAAGCGCAGGCCGGTTGTCGGCAGCGCGAAAATATTGCTGAAGCTGTGCGCCATCAGCTCGTTGGCCTTCTTGCTCGCGGCGTAAAGCGTCAGCGGGTGGTCTGTGTTCTGGCTGACGCTGAAGGGCATTTGCGTGTTCGCGCCATAGACCGAACTCGTCGAGGCATAGACGAAGTGCTCGACGCCATGCAGGCGGCTCTGGTCGATGATATTGGTGAAGCCAACGAGATTGGACTGCACGTAAACATGCGGATTGGTGATGGAATAGCGCACGCCCGCCTGCGCCGCGAGATGGATTACATGGGTCGGGCGGAATGCGGCGAAAATGTCGGCGAGTTTTCCCAGATCGCAGATGTCGGTCTGGTGAAACGCATAGCGATTGCGCCCGTTCAGACGCGCCAGCCGGTCGTGCTTCAGGCGGACGTCGTAATAATCGGTGATGCTGTCGATGCCCGCGACGCTATAGCCCTGATCCAGAAGCCTGAGTGCGACGGCATGGCCGATGAAGCCCGCGACGCCGGTGACCAGGACACGCTTTGTGCCTGAAGCCACGGAGGCGGGATCATGGTCATTGCTGCGGTCCATGCACGGCCTCGCCACCTGTGTCGGGGTTTCAAATCAGGCAAACCGATACCAGACTGGCGGTTGCAAACCAACTTGCGGTCGGAACCGGCGAGGCGAACGCGACAGGGGCGACAGATCAGAGGACCATGGTGGGGCGCCGGACGGCTGCTCCACCGTCACATGCCAGGGCCTGCTCCGGGCGAAGGGCCCAAAATTTCGCGCACATCTGCTTGCCATTCCACCCTGGTCCCAGGAACATGAGCACATGATGCACAGCTGGCGGTTTGCCATGTCTTTCCTGTCCCTCCGACTGGTGCTCGCGGTGCTTTGCTGTGTCGTGGCATCGCCGGGGGGCCGTGCGGCTGAGATGACATTCCGGCTGGTTGATTTCGGCAATCCCGCCAAATGCCGCCAGTCCTGCCCGCAAGTGATCGCCGCGGAGGGCGAAATTGCCGCGCGCACTCCACAGGCTTTTGTGGATTTCATTGGCGCGCACATCGGCTCGGGTCGGCTGCATGCGATCGTTCTGATGCATTCGCAGGGCGGGCAGGTCGTCGCGTCCATGGAGTTGGGCCAGGCGTTCCGCACGATGGGCGCAGCGGTCATTGTGGCGCGGGCACCGCCCGGTCGGGCAGTTGCGGATGGCTCGGTCTCTCCCGGGCGCTGCTTTTCGGCCTGCGTCTATGCCTTGATGGGGGCGATCAAGCGTGTCGTGCCGTCCCAAAGTCGCGTTGGCGTCCATCGGATGTTCATATTCGAGGCGAATCGCAGCCCCGACAGCACAGCGGGCCCGTCGCGCGTCTATGCGACCCCGCAGATGGTCACACGGCTTGTGGCTTATGCTGAAGCGATGGGGATCGATCCGGATTTGGTGTGGACGGCAGAGGCGATTGATCCGGACAAGATCAGAATTCTGTCAGGCGGCCACGTGCATGCCACTCATCACGAGGACGACAACGGCCAGTGTGGGCAGCAGCACG
>CAIWVR010000247.1 GCA_903916165.1 uncultured Hyphomicrobiales bacterium
GGGTGGATCGCATATCTGTCGAAAATATGCAATACCATTATATTATTAATTGGCTTCGGGATTGAGCAGGATCAATGACGTGGCCAGCTTAAATGGGTGAGATTAAGGCTTCTTGATCTGGGCCTTCTGGGGGGTATTTGCCATGGCAGCCGCCTATTGGATCACGGGGCTTGGCGTTTGAGCGTTATCGCGCCGGACGGGTATAACGAGCTGAATCCGAGTTCCCTCCGGTCCGGAGAGGATCACCAGCTCTCCTCCGAGTTCTGAAGCCCTATGGCGCATGTTGTGCAATCCAAAGCAGCCATCCATTTCGACGGCACCGCCTTGTCCCGCATCTGTGATAGAGATGTGTATCGAAGAGCCGCCGATATTCTCGACCAGCTCAACCGAAAGAGACAACTCCTTGCAGCCGGAATATTTTGCAGCGTTGGAAATAGCTTCCTGGAGGATACGAAAGACATGGAGCGATTTTTTTGGCGTCCATCCATCAATGTGGGGAAAATCTGAAATCCGGCACCGGAGCGTAATTCCCAGTCGTCGTAGCATGAGATCAGACTGATCTCGGAAATTCAAAACGACATGTCCCAAGTTCCCGCCGACGTCTTCGAGAGAGGCGATAACCAGGCGCAAGTCGTGCAATATATAGCGCAATCCATTACCGAACTCGCTAAACGCGGAACCGCCCAGTGCGCAGCGCGCAATCAGGGATGTGATCTGTCCGCTGACCCCGTCGTGTAGGTCCCGCATCAGCCGCTCTCGTTCAAGCTGCAGGGTCTTGGCCTGCACCTGAGCAGCCTCTCGCCGATACGATTCGCGCAGGCTATCTCTCGTGAACGCCAGTTCTTTCTCAAGATGAATATTGAACGCATCGACCGCGTTCGTCATGTCGATGAAGCGGGCCATCTGAAATGCTGAAATAATCAGAAATGCAATCAGCACGAAGATCTGGATCCGGAAGAGTTGAATGTCAGCGGAATGGTTAAAAATCCCCATCAGGGTCAAAAAGGATATTAGGTTGACGCCAATAATCCCGGCTATGGTTGCGTGCGCAAGCAGGCTGCGATTTGCGATCGCCGCCGCTCCGGCAAAGGCTATTGCTATCAGCCCGCAAGCGACGGAAAAAACGAGGCCTGCGCTGGCGATCTTGTCGCTTGGCTCGCCTAGCACAATCATCGGCGACAACACGATAGACCCAGCCAGTAGCAGGTACATCGGCCAGGCGATGCGTCCGCCATGCAGGTGAAAGGCGAAGGCGGTCAGGAAGAATGATTGCCAGATCCAGCTGACGCCCAGGTTCCCCTGAAGGAGATCAGGAAGCCCGACGACCGAGGCGATATAGCGAAGCAGCGGTGGTACGCCAGATAACAAGGCGAGTGCAAAATAGAGATATGCGCGCTCTTGTCGACGTGCCAGAAAAAATCCTATCAGCATCAGTGCCAGCAGCAATCTCAACGTCAGATTGGCAAGCGGAAGAATTTGCGTCAGGAAGATAATATTCGAAAAGGGCGAGCGCAGTTCCTCAATTCCCCCCAGATAGAGCCACCCCGGTACGGATCGATTCGGCTCAGGAACAGCAGCCGTAAACACATCAAGCGTATTCGATCCGGCTTTCAGGAAGCCATCAGGTAGCTGGACTAAATGATAGATGTAAGTGGGGATGAGCGATACTGAAGGCCCGGTGACAGTTTGGATGGATTGTCCGTTCAGCAAGATAGTAGCCGACGGCACGCTGGTTCGCAAAAGTATTGCCAACTGGCGCCGAGGCTCTTCGATGCTGAACGTATAGCGTCTTGCGAGGGTGTCCGGTGGCAGATCGGATGGACAGGATGCGAGGTCGGCGCCGTTCGGCTTTATCTGCTGTGCGAAGCCGTCGCAGATTGCGCCTTTGATGCGCAATTCGGCCGGCGGCATCGGCAGCGAGATTTGGAGGCACAAGATGAACGTTAGCCCAGTGAGCAGATAAATCAAGGTGTTTGAACGCCACGACGGTCCCGTTATGAATTGTTTTTGCACGCCTAAAGCCGGATGATTTTGCGTGAGACGGCTTCGAAGACGGCTTCGCTTCGCGAGTTCACCTCCAGCTTACGATAAATGCTCTTGATATGCGACGCCACCGTATGCGACGAGAGCCCGAACTGCTCGGCGATGTCGTCATAGATCAGCCCCTTGGCCACCGCATATAGAATATCAATTTCGCGTGGTGTCAGGATCGGACGCTGCTCTGGATCGTGAGCGTCATGCGCCTGCATCTGCCGGACGATGTGACGAGCCACCGACGCTGAGATCGCGGATCTCCCTGACGCGACATCTCTGACCGCTTCAACGAAGTCGTTAGGGGATGAGTCTTTCAAAATATAGCCGCTGGCACCGGCGCGGATGGCTTTCACCACGTTTTCGGGGTCGCAAAGCACCGAAATCACCAGAATTTCCGTATTCGGTGACTCCTGCCTGACCTGACGAATGAGGTCCATGCCCGACCCGTCCGGCAACTGGAGATCGGTGACAAGAACGTCTGGCTGGGCGCGGCGAAGCACAGCGCGGGCCTCCCTGAGAGACACTGCTGCAGCGATGCAGTCAATATCCGCTTCTTGCTGAAAACATTGCAACAGAAACTCACACATGAAGGCTTCGTCTTCGACAAGCAGGATACGGATGGTTTTCAAGTGATCGAGCTCCACGATGGACAGGACCATATCGTTACACGACAAACCGCAACCCTCATCATCCCATGAACAGGGGATACTATGACCCTCACGAATTGTCTACGGATAGACCATCGAGCGTAAGAACAGAAAATCTTTCGAGGAGCGGGCGTACCTCATCGGGAGGAGATGACTGGGAATTGGAAACGTAAGGCGCACTCTGGGCATAATGAGGTCATTTCATCAGGGCGGATTAATCAGATCAACTGATTAATATATTGTCGGGATCATTGACAAGAAAAAAGGTCGTATCCATAGCGTCAGTGGGTCAAGAAATATGCAAGTTGAGAGTTTTAAGGCGCGTATCTTTCTATCGAATCTGGTCGTTGACTTGCACATCGTTGAGACGAGATTATTTATTTTGGTCGACACGATAAACTTTTAACATGAGTTCGAGTGAGGTGTCCTTGATGAGGGTTCTAATTTGTGGCGGTCGAGATGTCGGACGCCCACCATTTATTCGAGCTACTTCATCGCGAGATGCGTTAGCTGACATAACGCGCGCATCGGAAGAAATCTCTGTTTTGATGGAAAATCTTGACAAGATTCACGATGAAATAGGTTTTAATCATATAATATGTGGGTTATCGAAGGGTGCGGCAAATTTGGCGCTTGATTGGGCTGAAGCGCGGAATGTTCCTTATACGTTATTTCGATCTCATCGAGGTTTTTTTCGTCGGGAGAGTTCCATTAGTCGGAACTTGAGAATGCTCAGGGATGGGAAGCCAGATTTGTGCATCGCATTTGATGGTGCTCAGCAAACAGAAATCTTAATAAAAAACGCAGTCACTATGCGTATTAAAGTAATTAGAATAAAAAACAATAAGAGATTTGACCAGTAGACAATTATTGTCCCTGTGCAGCATCAGATGCGTGGGCAATCGTTGCGACCTATGGTTAGTCAGAACCTCGCCGCCCGGTAATCAGGTCTTCGTACACATCCGCCAAGGGTCGCAGGCGAGCCTGTTGCGCCTCGATTTCCGTGGCTCAATGTTTCGGCCTTTTCTTTCCAGGCGGACTTAGCGGAGAACGTCGCAGCTTGCAGCTTCTAGTTCCATGGCAACAACTCGTCGAGCCGAAGTGCGGGATGGCA
>CAIWVR010000248.1 GCA_903916165.1 uncultured Hyphomicrobiales bacterium
CCGTCACACCCGCAGCAAATTATCGCTACGCCCGAGTTGCGGCCTTGTCGCACGGGCGGACGCGGGTGCGGGCGCGCGGGGCGTGTGGGGGGGGCCGGCTCCAGGCCTGGGCGGGGGTTTAGGGCGGCGGGCGTCTTGAGTAGTTCCAGCGCTCGAGGGTGCCGCGCGGCGCGAACCATACCCAGTCGATATTGGGGTGATCCTCCTGAACCTGCACGTCGGGGTTGGTGGAGGCCAGCGCCTCTTCCGGCTGTCCGACGAACGTCGGAATACGCCGCGTGAGGTCGCCGCGGTCATCTACGCCGTCGCGACCGATGGACCAGATGCGGAAGCCGTCGCCATCGTTTGACATGAGCACTGGCTTGCCGGACCACGGATCCTCGGGAACGCTTTGCATGAAGTCCGGCACCAGGCTGGCGGCGTCCATAGGCCACGCGCCATGCACGCGACGGTAACGCTCCGCGGCGAACGCGGTGGCGGTGGCGAGGCACTGGGCGCGATCGATGGCGAATGCGTGCGACAGTTGACCGAGCGCGGGCGTCATGTACGCCACCAGGTACCAGCGGATTCGCTCCGATGGGTGCATCATCATCCTTCCCAGCTCGGCGTCGGAGATGATCCCCTTGGCGTGCTCCATGTCGCGCAGCGGCAGCGCGGCATCCTGCTCGTAGCGCGAGATCATGGTTTCGTAAAGCTCGAGCATTTCGCGGCGCCCGGCGACATACATGGCCGCGGCCGGGGCGATGACACGGCTCGCGGCGCTCACCAGGCGGTCATCCATGCCGCGTGAACCATCGGGCCGAACCGCCTGCGGACCGTTCAGGACTCCGAGCGCACCGAGTTGCGAGACGGTGGGCCGGAACAGGCCATCGCCGTTGCCATCGTCGGTGTACATGCGCTGCACCACGTCCTCGAAGCAGAGCCGCTCCGTGTCGAGGTTGACGTGCTGGAGCGCGTCGGGAACGCCCATCGCCGCGGCCTGCATGCGTGCAAGCTGTGCGTCGGAGAAGAGCGCGCGCTTCCACTCCAGCATGGCGGTCATGCGCTGGAGCGCCATCTGGCGGATCGCCGCGCCGACCATGTCACCTACCAGTAGGCGCCCCTCCTGCGCGTGCACCGAGAGCGCCATCGCGGCTTCCGCGTCGCGCGTGGCACGTTCGCCGTCAACTTCCTCTGCGGCGGCAAGCATGTCGACGGCAAGGATCCGTGCCGCCATGCGCAGGGTGGCGAGGTAGGGCAGCCGCAAGCCGAACATCGGGAACGAATCGATGAGCTGCTGTGCATCGGGGCTCTTCGCCGCAGCTACATCGTGGCCGAAGAGCCGCGCGTCCGCATCGCTCGTTGGCAATCCCATCGGGAATCCGAGGATGGGCTCCCGCGTCGCCTCGCGCATGCGTGCAAGCGGAGCCTGTTGCCCGTGCAGCCATTCGCGTGTGGCTGGCCATTGCTCTTGCCCCGGGTACGGCGCGGCGTCCGCGGCCATGAAGCCCGCTGACTGCCGGAGCGGGTCGTACGCGCCAAGGCCCATCGCCACCAGGGCGTCGCGCGTTCCGGGCCATGCGGCGTGTTCAGGTGCGGTGGCCGCGGGCAGCATCGCGCGGAGTCGTGCGACAGGATCGAAGCGGATCACGGGCTGCTTGAATGCAAGCCAGACGCCGAACGCCGCGTAAGCGAAGAACATCACCAGGATGACG
>CAIWVR010000249.1 GCA_903916165.1 uncultured Hyphomicrobiales bacterium
CAGCGTGTCGCGGTCTGCCTCGCGCTCGTCACTGATCCGCCGTTCATCCTCGCCGATGCGCCGACCGGCAATCTCGACAGCAACAATGCGAAGATCATCACCAACATCCTGATCGACCTCGCCGCGAAACGGAACAAGACGGTGATCGTCGCGTCGCATGATCCCAAGGTGGTCGAAATCTTCCCCCGCGTCTGCCACATGCGCGACGGCCTGATCGAGCGCGTGTCGTGAGCACCTCACCCGCCCGCCTTCTCCACGCCGTGCTGGGACGGCGGCCTTTCGCGGTCTTCGCCCTCGTCACCGGGCTGATCGTCTTCCTGCTCGCTGCCATCACGGTGACGTCACGCCACGCCATGGAGCGCTATGTCGCCGACCAGATCGAGCGCGTGCCGTGGGACCTGTCGATCTACCAGACAGCGGAGATCGGGCTCGCCACGAAACTGGGCGAAGCTGTCGCTGCCGTGCAGGGCGTAACGCAAACGCAGAAGCTCTACTTCCTGCGCACCATCCTGCCCTACACGACCAAGCCCGAGATCGACGGCGCGCAGATCCGCTCGCCCTGGGTGTCATTCCTGTCGCCAACCGATCCGACCATGCTGCCGCCAGACCTGCGGCCCTCGGGCGATGGCGCGGTGCTCGTGCTGGTCGGCTCCAAGGCGCAGATGGGCGACGCCTATCTGCGGCTGCAAGACAAAAAGCAGTTTCGTCTCGTGGTCGACCGCAAGGACCTCGCGGAAGACGGCGAGGAAGATGCCCATGCCCATGCCGATAGCGACGACGCGCATGGTGCGGCCGGCGGAACCCACGCGCACAGCCACAAGAAGAAAGGCTATGTGATCGTCGAGACACCGATCGAGCGCGTCATCCGCATCGACTCGAATGAGATCAATCGCTGGTACATGGAGCAGACCTCGTCGCCGACGCTGGTGCCCGAACTCGGCCTGATCCTCGTCACACCCTATAACGCCAAGCGCCTCAGCGATTTCGACGCCATCTCGCGCGGCATCATCCACGTCCACGACCATGCCGACATACATGCCGATCCGGGAAAATATTTCCCCGAGGTCATCCATCTCGTGCGCATCGACCGCGACAAGCTGGTCTCGGGCTGGGACATCGACGGATCGCTCACCCGCATCGTGCGCACCGGTTCGCTGCTGAGCGACCAGGTGCAGGACCTGACGCAGAGCGCAGCGGTGGATCACAATCTCGGTGCCATGTTCATCCACATGGCCGAGATCGCGCGCAAGATCTCGCTGATCGCGCTGCTCGTCTCGCTGCCGCTGCTCATCATCGCCGGCATCCTGCTTGGTAATCTGGCGAGCCTGCTGCTGCTGAACGAACGCCGCAAGCTCGGCCTGCTGCGCCTGCGCGGCGTGCGCGGTACCGACATTGCGCGCACGCTGCTCACCGCCATCGGCGCCGGCGGCGTGCTTGGTGGCGTCATCGGTGCCGCACTGGGCACGCTGCTGCCGATGTGGATCTACATGGGGCGGATTCCGTCCCTGGAACTGGTCCAAAAGGTACAGGAACCGCTTTATTTGCTGGCGTTTCTCGTCATCGGCGTCGCCATCGCCCTGATGAGCGGCTGGCGCCTCGTGCGTGAAGCCTCGCGCGTGTCGCCGCTCGAAGCCTCGCGCCGGGTCGCGACCTTCGAGGGCCGCGCGTCTGGCACGACATTCGGCCTGCTGCAGGCGCTGGCGCTCGCGCTCGGCCTGATGAAACTGGCGGGCTGGATCGGCGGCTGGACGCTGAGCGAATTCGTCTCCGCGCCCTGGATGTTCGAACTGGATCGCGCGCTTGATTTCGTCGCCTTTCCGCTTCTCGTCTACGGACTGGTCAGCCTGATCGCGTCAAGTGCAGCATTGATGAACGCGCTGATGGCCCCCGCCGCCTGGTTGCTCGCCGGTCCCCTGCGCGCGGCCTCCCTCAAGCACATCGCCACGCGCCGCCACCGCGCGGCATCGTTCCTGCTGATCGTCGCCATGCTGGCGACGCTGGCGCTCTACCCCACCGTGATGACGGCGGTCTTCGACAACAAGACCGAGCGCGGCGCCCGCGCGCAGCTCGGCTCGGACCTGCAACTGACGCTCAATGCGCTGGATCTGATGCCCGCAGAAGCGCAATCGCGCGGCGGCATGAAACAGCGGCTGGTCGTCCTGCAGGAAAAGCTCAATCCGCTCGTCGAAAAGCTGAAGAGCCGGCCCGGCGTCGCCAGCGTCAACTATATTGTCGAGGGCATCACCGACGGCGTCTACATGCCCGATCGCGGCTTCTCAGGCCTGCCCATCTATCTCATGGGCGACACGAAGGCCTATCTCGCGGCGGTCAAGGCTGAACAGCAACTGGGCGAGTCGGAGGTGTTCGACGATCTCATCGCCAGATTGCCGCGCGACGAGGTCCTGTCGTCCTCGTCCGTGTCGAAATTCTACAAGCGCGCCATCGGTGGCCCGATGCCGATCGGCCGCAATGTCGCGCAGCAGATGGAGCGCGCGCCCTTTGGCGGCTCGCTGCGGTTCCTGCCGGGGTTGCCGCTGAAGACGGTGAACGATCGCGAAGGTTTCATCAGCGTCCGCATCGACTATTTGAACCATCTCTTCTCGTCGTCGCCCTATCTGGTCACCGCCGCCGAAAACCCGCGTTTTGCGGGGCTCGACGTGCTGCTGCCGCGCATCGTGCTGATGATCGGTGCCAAGCCCGGCGCAGCCTTTGCGGATCTGCGCCGCGACGTCCTCGACACGGTGGGCGTCACGCCGCTCGATATCCGCGACGCACCGACTGAAATCGCGCGCTTCGGCAGCGACATGTACATCTTCCTCGCGCGCCAGAATGTGCAGATCTACCTGCTGGGCGGGCTGATTCTCGCCTTCATCGGTATTTTTGCAGTGGCCTATGCCAATTATGTCGAGGACCGGCGCACACTGGGCCTGTTGCGCATTCGCGGCGCAGGACCGAGCGCCGTCGTGCGCTTCTTCCTGCCCAATGTGATCGGCCCGTCGCTCACAGGACTCGTCATCGGCAGTCTCGTCAGTCTCGCAGTCGGCTTTGGCATCACCAAGGTCGTCTGGGACCTGCGCCAGTTGCAGACGGTGATGTCCTATCTGCCAACGCAATTGTCGGTCTCGGCCGAAACAGGCGGTGTCCTGCTGCTGCTGATTGCCCTGATCGCAGGCATCGGCCTCGCCTTCGGCTGGTTCGTGTTCAGCAAGACCGCACGCGAGGGCATTTCCGACGGTCACTGATCCGGCGCGCCATACGACAGACAAACGCCCCGGAGACCATCTCGCGGGGCGTTTTTTGTCTGACCCCTGCACACCCGCAGATCAATCGCCTGCGGGAAACACATGAGCCGCACCGACGACGGAAAGGCTGACGATGTCGCCGACACGCAGGTCGGCCAGCCCGTTGCGGTGCAGGACGACAGCCGGGCCTCCATCGGCGAACGGCCCGACGAGTTCGAGCGTCACGAGCGAGCCAGCCCCGCCAAATTCCACAGCTGCGATGCGGGCGACGCAGCCCTCGCCACCCTCCTGTCCCGGCTGCAAGACGATCTGCTCGGGGCGAAGGACGATTGTCGCAGGTCGCTGCGCTGTCGCTGTGGCAGTCGCTATGGAGCCGAGCCGGGTCTGCGCCTGCCCGTCGCGAATGGTCGCCTCAAGGATCATAGCATCACCGAGAAACGCCGCCACAAAGGGACTGTCGGGCCGCAGATAGAGATCGCGCGGATCGCCAGCCTGCAGGATGCGCCCGTCGCGCATGACGGCCACCTGATCGGCAAAGGACAGAGCTTCTCCCTGATCATGCGTGACCAGCACAGTCGTGATGCCGCGCGCGCTCAGGAGATCGGCCACGGCGCGCCGCGTGCTGGCGCGCAAACCGGTGTCGAGCGCCGAGAACGGCTCGTCGAGAAGCATGAGCCGCGGCCGCCGCGCCAGCGCCCGCGCCAGCGCGACGCGCTGCTGCTGGCCACCGGAGATCTCGTCGGGCTTGCGGGCCAGCATGTGCTGCTCGAGGCCAACCATCTCGAGGAGCTGCGCGATCTCCTTGTCGCGACCGGGCGTGTCTTTCGGCAATCCAAAGCCAATATTCTGCGCGATCGACAGGTGCGGAAACAGCGCACCGTCCTGCGAGACAATGCCGATGTCCCGCAGATGGGCGGGCACGAAAGAGACGGGCGTCGCCAGGCATGTCTCGCCGAGCTGGACGGTGCCGGAATCGGGTGTGTCGAAGCCGGCGACCATGCGCAACAGCGTCGTCTTGCCCGAGCCCGAGGGGCCGACAATGGCGAGGCGGCTGCCGGCTTCGACCCGCAGGGTCACCGCGTCGAGCGCCTGCACGCGCCCGTAGCGCTTCGACACCATGTGCAGATGGAGGACGCCGCTCAAGACCCGGCCCTCCGCTTGGTCTGCGCGTGCAGCAGGCCGGTCAGGGGAAGTGAAAGGATAATCATCAGAAGGGCGTAAGGCGCCGCGGCCGCATAGTCGAGTTCCGATGAATGGGCCCAGAAGGCCGTCGCCAGCGTCCGGGCACCATTGGGGGCCAGCATTTGCGTCGCGGTCAACTCGTTGACGATGCCCAGCGCGACCAGCGCCATGCCCGCCGCCGCGCCCGGCGCCGCCAACCGGACGGTGACGGTCCAGAGCGCATTGAGCGGCGAGCGTCCGAGACTGGCTGCCGCCTGTTCGAGTTCGACCGGGGCCTGGGCCAGCGACGCCCGCAGGCTGACGATGGCGCGTGGCAGGAAGAGGAGCACATAGGCCAGCAGCACCGTCACCACGGTCTGGTAGAGCGGCATGGCGATCCGCACCGTGATCGTCACCAGCGCCAGGGCAACGACGACGCCCGGCAACGAGCCCACAACATAATTCAGCCCCTCGATCATCCTCTGGACCGGCCCCGGTGCGCGAATCGAGAGCCAGGCGATCGGAAGGGCCGACAGGGTCGCCAGCACGGCACCCACGCCCGCAAACAGCAGCGTCTCGAATACGGCAGGCGCAATCTCCCCGGCGTTCCAAACCGACGTGCCGCCATGCAGCAGCCACCCGAAAAGGGTGACAATTGGCACGCCGACAGCAAGCGCCACCCAGCCCGCACATAAGGTGAGCGCTGGCGCTGTCCACACGCGCAGGGGCGCGGCTGGAAGCGACCTCGCCACGCCCGAGCCGACGCGCGCATAGCGTTCGCGTCCACGCAGCAGGATTTCAAGCCCGAGGAAGGTGAAGCAGCACAGCGCCAGCACGCCCGCCAGCATATTCGCCGCCGGGCCGTTATAGGCGGACTGGAACTGCGCAACGATGGCGGTTGTGAATGTGTCGAAGCGGACCATGACATACAGGCCGAACTCGGCAAGCAGATGCAGCGCGACGAGAAGCCCGCCGCCGCAGATGGCCAGACGCAACTGCGGCACAACCACTTTGATGAACACAGCCAGCGGCGCATGGCCGAGCGAGGCTGCCGCTTCCTCCAGCGAGGGATCGAGCCTGCGCAGCGTCGCTGCGACCGGAAGGTAGAGAAACGGCACATAGGCCAGTGTCGAAACGAGCACGGCCGCAAACAGCCCGTTCAGCGACGGGATGAAACTCACCCAGGCATAGCTGTGCACGAAGGCGGGAATGGCGAGCGGTGCCACGACCAGCCACGACCAGATCCGCGCGCCGGGCAGATTGCTGCGCTCGGTGATCCAGGCGAGACCCACCGAAAACAAGATGCAAAGCGGCAGCGTGAAAGCCACGAGCAGGAACGTGTTGACGAGGAGCTCGCCGACACGCGGCCGGAACACGAGCGCCGACACCAGCGGCCAGCCGCTCTGGATCGCGACCCAGACGATGAAGCCAATCGGAAGACATGCGCCCAAGGTAACGAGCAGAGCAGCGCCGGACATGCCCGGCCCCACGCTGCCGGGACGGCGCGACGGGAAGACGGCAAAACGGGGCTGGCCTGCGCCTCGCCCCGTTTCCTGCACCGATGCTGTCACAGCAATCCTGCCGAGATCATCAACTCAGTCACTTTCCTGCTGTTGAGCTTGGTCGCCTCGACCAATGGCGCCTTGAGATCAACGAGCGGAGGCAGCCTGGGATTCGACGCCTCGCCCTTGCCGACAGCATATTCAAAGGATGTGCCCGTGCGAAGGATGCTCTGGCCGCCCTTGCCGACAATCCATGTCACGAAGGCCTGCGCCTGTTCCTTCTTCTTCGACGAGGCAAGCACACCGCCACCGGAGACGCTGACGAAGGCACCCGGATCCTGATTCCTGAAATAATGCAGTCCGACCTTCTGCGAATTCTCGCCAGTCTTCGCCTGATCGCCAAAATAATAATAATGGTAAATCACAGCACCTTCGACCTGCCCGGTGTTGACGCCCTTCATTGCGGCATTATTGCCCTGGAACGGCTTGACATTTTCCTTCATGCCCTTGAGCCATTTCGCCGTGACGTCCTCGCCCTTCAGTTCGAGAAGCGCACTGACAATGGCCTGAAAGTCGGCACCGTTGGGCGAGGCGGCCCAGCGGCCCTTCCACTTCGGGTCGGCAAGGTCGAGCAGCGATTTCGGCAGGTCGTCCGGCTTCAGCGAGGCGGTGTTATAGGCAAACACCGTGCTGCGCGCGGCAATGCCGATCCAGCGGCCCGAAGCGGGACGATAGGCGTCAGGCACGAGCGCCAGCGTCTGCGGGTCGAGCGGCGCGAGCAGGCCCGCCGAATCGACGAGAGAAATCGCGGGGGAATTTTCGGTCAGGAAGAGATCGGCCGGCGATTTGTCGCCCTCCTGCACGATCTGGTTGCCAAGTTCGGTGTCGCCGCCATTGCGCAGCGTGACCTTGATCCCGGTTTCCTTCGTGAATTGCGCAGCCCATTCCTGCGTCAGGCTGACATGCTGTGCATTGTAGACGAGGAGCCCCGTGGACTCCTGGGCGCATACGAGCGTCGTCGCGGCGATCAGGCCAGCAGCGGCTCCAATCCAGCGCGGGAACAATTTCATGGCGCACTCCGGTGTTCAATGTCCGTGCAAACAAGCGATGGCTTTTTCTGGACGAGGGCAAGAGAGGCGTCAAACGCTATGTTTTTGAATACTTCTAATTCCAAACTACACGTTGAGGGCGCGCAAAGGACCATAGCGGTACGTGACACATCCGCGCGGGCCCGAAAAACAGCAGCAATGCCGCAAACCCCTTCGGGCTTGCGGCATTGCTTGAGATGACGGGTAACCGATCCTTACACCTTGGTGCCGTTCAGGACGCCATAGACCTTGCAGGCAATGCCGGTCGCCTCGTAGCCGTCATGGCCCGTGGCCTGCGCCACCGCAAACATCTGCGACGCGAGGCTGACGAAGGGCATCGGCACTTCCATCTCGCGCGCCATGTCGAGGCCGAAGCCGACGTCCTTGGGCATCCACGACTTGCGCGGCTTGTAATTGCCGCTGACGACAACCTCCATGATACGCCGGGTCGCGATGGAATCCTGCTGCGAATTCTGCAGCACGGTCTTGAAAGTGGCGTCGTCGAGGCCGCCCTTCTTCAGCCAGCAGCCGATCTCGACAAGGCTCAGATGCTGGACAGCGGCGAGCATGGCCATCGCGTTCTTGACGAGTTTCGCCGTGCCCAGTTCGCCGACATGCAGGACCGACTTGCCCATCGCATGGAAGATCGGCTGGTATTCATCGAAGAGCGCGCGCGACCCCGACAGCCAGAGCGCGAGTTCGCCTGCTGCGGCGACCTCCTCGACGCCGCCGGCGGAGGCGTCGACAACGGCCCAGCCGTTCCCGGCAAGGGCGTCGGCGGCCGCCACAATGGTCTCCTTGTCGATGCTGCTGAAGTCGATCCAGACCTTGGCGCCGGAGGTCGCCTCATGAAGCCCGCCCTTGCCGAGGCTGACGGCGCGAACCGCTTCATTGGTCGGCAGCATCGAGAGCACGATGTCGCAGGATTCCGCGACAGCCTTCGGCGAGTCCATGAATTGCGCGCCCTGGCTCTCGAGCCCCCTGGCCTGTGCACGATTGAGATCGGTCACCACCAGCCGGTAGCCCGCCTTGATCAGGTTGGCCGCCATGCCGGCACCCATTCCGCCCGTGCCGATGAACCCCAGCGTCTTCATGTTTCCACTCCCTCGATTTTGTTGGTTGGTGCGCCGTATCATGTCGAAACGGACAAAGTCCGCAAGGCATGACGGTGCGCGCAGCCGCTGCCTACCCGATCGCACCGCCGCCGCCCAGCCCCGAAGCGCGCGGTGCCTCGCCAAAGGACAGCAGGCTGATGCCTTTCACCTGTGCGTATACGTCCATGCCAGGCGCGAGCCCGAGCTCGTCCCAGGATTTTCGGGTGATCCGGGCGACAAGCCGGGCACCCGCGTCCGCGCCGCCCAGCGCCAGCAACACGTTCATGTCGTGAGCCGCGCGCTGCGCGGAGACGATCCGGACCGGCAGGATATTCAGGATGCTGCTCGCCTGCGGGCACTTGCGGGCAAGGCTGACGTCGGCGGCGCCGATGCGCACGCGCCGCCGGTCGCCGCTGCGCGCTGCGCCCGCATGGACGATCAGCTCTCCGCCGGGCACCTCAAGGCGCACGAGACCATAGGC
>CAIWVR010000250.1 GCA_903916165.1 uncultured Hyphomicrobiales bacterium
CGACACACCGATCACCGAGCATGGCTTTGCCGGCATCGGCGTTGGTGCCGCCATGACGGGTCTCAAGCCCATCGTCGAATTCATGACCTTCAACTTCGCCATGCAGGCGATCGACCAGATCATCAATTCGGCGGCCAAGACGCTCTACATGTCCGGCGGCCAGATGGGTTGCCCGATCGTGTTTCGCGGCCCCAACGGCGCTGCCGCACGCGTCGGCGCTCAGCACAGCCAGGATTATGCGGCCTGGTACTCGCAGATCCCGGGCCTGAAGGTCGTGTCGCCCTATACGGCCGCTGACTTCAAGGGACTGCTCAAATCTGCCATCCGTGACCCCAATCCCGTCATCTTTCTCGAGAACGAAATTCTCTACGGGCAGACGTCTGAAGTGCCCAGGCTCGATGATTTCACGGTGCCGATCGGCAAGGCGCGCATCCATCGGGCCGGCTCCGACATCACCATCGTGACCTGGTCGATCGGCATGACCTACGCCATCAAGGCAGCGGAAGAGCTCGCCAGGGAAGGCATTGAGGCGGAGATCATCGATCTGCGCACGATCCGTCCGATGGACACCGACACTGTGATCGCCTCCGTCCAGAAGACGGGCCGCTGCATCACGGTGGAAGAGGGCTGGCCGCAATCCGGCGTCGGCGCGGAAATCGCTGCGCGGATCATGGAAAAGGCGTTCGATTGGCTCGATGCTCCGGTGCTGCGCGTGACCGGCAGGGATGTGCCGATGCCCTATGCCGCGAATCTCGAAAAGCTCGCGCTGCCGAATGTCGGCGATGTCATCCAGGCGGCGAAAGCCGTGCTCTATCGCTAAGGGAGCGCCGCTCATGCCGATCAACATCCTGATGCCCGCGCTCTCTCCGACGATGGAGAAGGGCAATCTCGCGCGCTGGCTGAAAAAGGAAGGCGACAAGGTCAAGTCCGGTGACGTGCTGGCCGAGATCGAAACCGACAAGGCGACGATGGAAGTCGAAGCCATCGACGAGGGCGTGCTCGCCAAGATCGTTGTGCCGGATGGCACAGCGGATGTGGCGGTGAACGCGCTCATCGGCATCATCGCCTCGGAAGGCGAAGACGTGGGTGCAGCGGCAGCCGGGGCTGGTTCTGTGCCCGGTGCAACCGCACCCAAGGTGCAGGAAGTGGCTGCGGCGCAGGTGGATTCTACGGCATTGGCTTCGACGCCATCTGCGGCTCCGGCTCCGGCCGCTGCGGGTGCGCGTCTGTTTGCCTCGCCGCTCGCGCGGCGCCTCGCGAAGGAAGCGCGTCTCGATCTCGCCAGGATCCAGGGCTCCGGCCCGCACGGCCGCATCGTCGAGCGTGATGTGAAGGCCGCCATCGCTGGCGGCGGCGCAGCCGCTTCGGCCCCGGCATTGGCTGCACCCGCTGCAGCTGCGCCCGCATCGGCACCTGCTGGCATGTCGGATGCGACAGTCAAAAAACTCTTCGAGCCCGGTTCGTTTGAGGAGATCCCGCACGATTCGATGCGCAAGACGATTGCGCGCCGTCTTGTTGAGGCAAAACAGACCATCCCGCATTTCTATCTGACGATGGATTGCGAACTCGACAGCTTGCTGGCGCTGCGCGAGCAGATCAACGCCGCCGCGCCCAAGGACAAGGATGGCAAGCCCGCCTACAAGGTCTCGGTCAATGACTTCGTCATCAAGGCGCTGGCTCTCTCGTTGCAGCGCGTCCCCGACGCCAATGTGACGTGGACCGAAGCTGCGATGCTGAAGCACAAGACGTCCGATGTCGGCGTCGCGGTCTCGATCCCGGGCGGCCTCATCACGCCGGTGATCCGCAAGGCTGAAACCAAGACGCTGTCGCAGATCTCGAATGAGATGAAGGATTATGCCGTGCGCGCCCGCGCCCGCAAGCTGAAGCCCGACGAATATCAGGGCGGGACGTCGGCCGTCTCCAACCTCGGCATGTTCGGTATCAAGAACTTCCAGGCGGTCATCAACCCGCCGCATGCAACGATCCTCGCGGTCGGCGCCGGCGAGCAGCGGGTGGTCGTGAAGAAGGGTGCGCCAGCGGTGGCGACAGTCATGAGCGTGACGCTCTCGACCGATCACCGCGCGGTCGATGGCGCGCTTGGCGCGGAGCTGATCTCCGCGTTCAAGGTGCTGATCGAGAACCCGATGGGCATGCTGGTGTGATGTTATCCTTGCGGGCCGAAACCTCAGGGCAGGGCGTCGCCGAGCGGGGTAGGGGTCGTGCCTTGGTGCGTCGTGAGGCAATCTTGAGC
>CAIWVR010000251.1 GCA_903916165.1 uncultured Hyphomicrobiales bacterium
ACGAGGGCCGCCGTCCGCGCATCCTCATCGCCAAGGTCGGCCAGGATGGACACGATCGTGGCCAGAAGGTCGTGTCGTCGGCCTTCGCCGATCTGGGGTTCGATGTCGACATCGGTCCGCTGTTCGCCACGCCCGAAGAAGCTGCGCAGCAGGCCATCGAAAACGACGTGCACATCGTGGGCATTTCGTCGCTCGCAGCGGGGCATCTCACGCTGGTGCCGGAATTGAAAGACGCGCTGTCGAAAAAGGGCCGCGCCGATATCATGATCGTGGTCGGCGGTGTCATCCCGCCGCAGGATTTCCAGACGGTGCGCGACGCGGGCGCCAGCGCGATCTTCCCGCCCGGCACAGTGATTGCGGAGGCGGCGGAAGAGTTGATCGAGGAGTTGAACGCAAGGTTGGGCTATGCGCAGAAGGTGCCAGCGTAAGCCTCGTCAAGCGACACAAGAAACCTCAGCCTCTTCGTTGCGAAAAGCCGCAGATGGCCATCAGATCAATGCTGGCCGAACACTCTCTGCCGCCTGCTGCAGCACGGGCAGCAGGTCGCTGGTTAAATTCTCGCGTGACACGCGGCCCGCCTGCGCGCTGACATTCATCGCCGCGATCACCTGGCCCGCCGCATTGCGCACCGGCACGGCAATCGAGCGCAGGCCGATTTCGAGCTCTTCGTCGACCAGGCTGAACCCGTCAGCACGCACGCGCGCCAGTGCCGCCATCAGCGCGTCGACCTCGGTCAGCGTATGCGGCGTGAGCTTGCGCCGGTCCATCTGCGCCAGCAGCGCGCGCGCGTCGGGTTCGGGGAGGTCGGCCAGCAGGACGCGCCCGAGCGAGGAGCACCAGGCGGGCAGGCGCGAGCCGGTCGACAGGCCCACCGACATGATGCGCCGCGTCGCCGCGCGCGCGACATAAACGATCTCGCCGCCATCCAGAATCGCGCAGGATGAGGATTCGTTGGTCTCCTCGCTCACCGATTCCAGTGTCGGCTGGATGGCGCGCGGCAGCGGCGTTGAGGAGAGATAGGCATAGCCCAGCGACAGCACGCCCGGCGTCAGCATGAAATGCTTGCCGTCGCTCGCGACATAGCCCAGCGCCTGCAGGGTGAGCAGCGAGCGGCGGACGGTGGCGCGGGGAAGATCGGTGGTGCGGGCGATGTCGGCCAAAGTCAGGCGCTCGCGGCCGGCGCCAAAGGCGCGGATCACGGCCAGGCCGCGCGCCAGCGCCGAAATATAGGAGGGATCCTGCGGCGTGATCGGGACGGCGGCCTGCCTGCTCATTCTGTCCGCGCACTCCAGTCCGCCCAGTCCAGTCCGCACAGTTCTGGCCGGTTTGCTCGTCCGCCAATGTTCGCACAGGGACAATTCGTTCGCAATACGCACAATTTGGGAGGGGCTCGCGCGGTCTTGGCTTGCCGAGGCCCGCAAGGCACGTTTAGGTCAGGGCGTTGGAGGCGCGAGGTGAAGGCGCTGCAGGGATCATTGAGACATGATCCTTTGCCGCCGCCGCCATTGCCGCGCTTCCCGCGACATACCATATTCAGGCTGGCTTGGCTGTTGGCGCGCGTGACTTTGCGGGCCTGCCGCCCGTCGGCTGCAATCGAACCCCGTTCAACGTGGCGGGCGTTCTCGGGAGGAATGACATGCTTCGCAGACAGATTTTGACAGGCGTCGGCGCCGCCGCCCTCGCTCTGGCCGCCGTGCCCGCGCTCGCGCAGGAGACCGTAAAGGTCGGCCTTATCCTGCCAATGACCGGCCCATCGGCCTCCACCGGCCGCCAGATCGAGGCGGGTGCGCGCCTGTGGATGGCGCAGCACGGCGACATGGTCGCTGGCAAGAAGATCCAGCTCATCATCAAGGACGACACCGGCGCCGCCGACCAGTCCAAGCGCCTCGCCACCGAACTCGTCGTCAACGACAAGGTCGCGGTGCTCGGCGGCTTCGGACTGACGCCGCTCGCGCTCTCGGTCGGCCCCGTCGCCACGCAGGCGAAGGTCCCAGCCGTCATCATGGCAGCTGGCACGTCGACCATCGTCGCCACCTCGCCCTATTTCGTGCGCACCAGCTTCACGCTGCCGCAAAACACCGCGCCCATGGCGCAGTGGAGCGCCGCCAACGGGATCAAGACGGTCGTGACGCTCGTCTCCGATTACGGCCCGGGGCTGGATTCGGAGAAGGCCTTCAAGGCCGAATTCGAGGCTAAGGGCGGCAAGGTGATCGAAAGCCTGCGCGCGCCGCTCGCCACTCCGGAATTCGCCGCCTTCCTGCAGAAGGCCAAGGATCTCAAGCCCGACGCCCTCTTCCTGTTCGTCCCGTCGGGTCAGGGCGCGAGCCTGATGAAGCAGGTCAACGAGCGCGAGCTCGCCAAGGCCGGCATCAAGATCATCGGCACGGGCGATGTGACCGACGACGACCAGCTCAACGGCATGGGCGATGCGCTGATCGGCATGATCACCTCGCACAATTATTCTGCCGCCCACGATTCGCCTGAGAACAAGGCCTATGTGTCGGCCTTCCTGAAAGCCACCAACAACATGCGCCCGAACTTCATGTCGGTCGGCGGGTATGACGGCATGGCGCTGATCTACAAGGCGCTGGACAAGACCAAGGGCGACACCGACGGCGCCAAGCTGCTGGATGCCATGAAGGGCGTGTCCTGGACCAGCCCGCGCGGCCCGATGTCCATCGACGCGACGACGCGCGACATCACGCAGAATGTCTATATCCGCGAAGTGAAGAAGGTCGACGGCCAGCTCTACAACGTAGAATTCGCGACCATCGCGAATGTGAAGGGCAGCAACTGACCTTGCCAAGAAGGTGGCTGCCACGCAGCCACCTTCGTCATTGCGAGGAGCGAAGCGACGCGGCAATCCATGGCTGCCATCAGATGGATTGCTTCGTCGCTTCGCTCCTCGCAATGACGATGCTGAACGATACGACGCACAGAAACGGACACGATCTTGCTCACCATTCTCCTCGATGGCATTGCCTATGGCATGCTGCTGTTCATTCTGGCGGTGGGCCTGTGCGTCACGCTGGGCCTGATGAATTTCATCAATCTCGCGCATGGCGCTTTCGCCATGGCGGGCGGCTATCTCACCATCACGCTGATGCAGCAGGCCGGCGTGCCGTTTCTGCTGTGCCTGCCGGCGGCCTTCATCTTCGCCGCGGCGCTGGGATTGCTGCTGGAGCGCACGCTCTACCGGCATCTTTATGACAAGACGCATCTCGACCAGGTGCTGTTTTCCATCGGCCTCGTCTTCATGGCCATGGCCATGATCGACTATGCCTATGGTGCCAACCAGCAGATCGTGAACCTGCCCGACTATCTCACAGGCCGCCTCAATTTTCTGGGTGCCTCGATCGGCATCTATCGTCTGTTCGTCATCGTCATCTGCAGCCTGCTCGTCATCGGCCTGCAGCTCGTCCTCACGCAGACGCGCTTCGGCTCGCGGCTGCGCGCAGCAGTCGACGATGGCCGCGTCGCGCGCGGCATGGGCATTGACGTGACGCGCATTTTCGCCATCACCTTCGCGGTCGGCTCGGGCCTCGCGGGCCTCGGCGGCGCGCTGGGCACCGGCATCATCTCCTTCGATCCGACGTTTCCGTTAAAATACATGATCTACTTTCTGATCGTGATTTCGGTCGGCGGCACGACGACGATCACCGGCCCGTTCCTCGCTGCCATCCTGCTTGGCGTCGCCGACGTGGCGGGAAAATATTACGTCCCCGCCGTTGGCGGATTCATCATCTATACGATCATGGTGCTGGTGCTGATCCTGCGGCCGCAGGGCCTGTTTGCTCGCGGCCCGGCGCGTTGAGGACCGACATGATGCCGTCTCATCAACCCTCTCCCGAAGCCGTCAAAGCGCGCGCCGTACTGCTCGGCCGCTCGCGCTGGGGGGTCGCTGAAATTGCCTTCTGGGTGATCGCGGCAGCCTGCTATTTTCTGTTGCCGACAAAACTTTCGCTGCTCAGCGAGATTGCCATCCTTGGCCTGCTCGCGCTGTCCATAGACCTCGTGCTCGGCTATGCCGGCATTGTCACGCTGGGACAAGGTGCCTTTTTCGGGATTGGTGCCTATGCGGCGGGCCTCGCCGCCAAATATGGCGCGGGCACCGCGCCGTGGAGCGATCCGGTCATCGGCCTGTTCATTGGCGGCGGCTTTGCCGCGCTGATCGGATTCATCACCAGTTTTCTCGTGCTGCGCGGCTCGGATCTCACGCGCCTGATGGTGACGCTGGGCGTTGCGCTCATCGTCGATGAAATCGTCAACCAGACGAAATGGCTGACCGGCGGCTCGGACGGTCTTCAAGGCGTGCTGCCCGCGCCCGTGCTCGGGATCTGGGACTTCGATCTCTACGGCCGCACCGCCTTCATCTATTCGATGGTCGTCCTGTTCGTTCTCTTCCTGCTGGCGCGCGCCCTCGTGAAATCGCCCTTCGGCCTGTCGCTGCAGGCGATCAAGGGCAATCCCTTGCGCACGCGCGCCATCGGCATGCCGGTGAACGGGCGGCTCGTCGCCGTCTACACCATCGGCGCGTTCTATGCGGGCGTGGCAGGCGCGCTCGCCGCGCAGACGACGCAATTCGCCTCGCCCGATTATGTCGCCTTCCACCGCTCGGCGGACGCTTTGCTCATGCTGGTGTTTGGCGGCGCAGGCCATCTCTATGGCGGGCTGCTCGGCTCGATCATCTTCCGCACCATGCAGGACGTGCTCGGCAATATCACGCCGCAATATTGGCAGTTCTGGCTCGGCGCGACGCTTGTTATCCTCGTGCTCTTCGTGCGCGGCGGCATTCTGGGCTTGCTGGCTGGCCTGCGCGACCGCATGAATCGCAAGGGAGACG
>CAIWVR010000252.1 GCA_903916165.1 uncultured Hyphomicrobiales bacterium
GACATGCCAGAAGCAGTTCCGGAAATATTCGTTATAAGTCCCCCGCTTCCTGTTATGACGCCACCTGTGATGCTACCAGCGCCACCACCTACGCTTGAGGTTCCTGAGAAACTGAAATCAAAAGTCTGAGCCCTTACCTCACTCGTCTGCAACGAAAACAATGTCGCCGAAAGGGAGATTATCATGGCATAAGCCCAAGCCAGAGAGCCCCTGGACCTTAACGCTGTTTCCGCTGCACTCATGGGGAAGCACTCAAAATATGTCGTCACCGCTTTGTCGGCTCGGATCGTTTCGTGACGTCTCAAGCACCGAAAGACCGTCGGCTCGACCCAAGGAGAGCGTACTCAGGCTACGGACATTTCTGTCAGCCGAGCTTGGAACCATAGGCTCGGTGACACAGTCAAGCCCTGGCCGCTCGAGTGTCCTGCTCAGGGAATGGCCCTGCCTAGCAGAGGTAGTCACTCGCTACGAATGACTTAAGCGCGATCACCGAGCGAAATTGAATGGGTGGCGGCGGATAAATCCATCAGCTTATCCCCACTTTCCAGATCACTTCGATGAGGAGGTCGTGGGATGTGAATATCCGTCATTCAACGGGCGAAACGGGTTTGGAGCGTGCCAGGGAGGCCGCGCTGCAGACCGTGTGGGAATGAACCAGCGCCAGAGCCAGAATCTGCACGTCTACAGCCTGCGCCCACACGGCTGGCGATGGTGCCGTCGGGGTCGGTCCCGTGGGGCGGGTTTCTGCGCGCAGGAAGCTGGCGGCCGTGCCGCGGCCCTTGCGGGGCGCAGCGCCTGTTATATGACATCAGCGAAGTTTACGTGTCGCCCGCCAAGGGCAAGGACTGGGAGGACGATGTCCTCGGCGATGACGAACTGGAGGACGGTGACGAAAAATTGATCCGCTTCAATCGTCCGGAAAAGACCTGCTTCTGGGATTTGAAAGTCGTCTATTCGGAAGATGATTCCGAGGCGATCTGGTACGATATAGATCTCTGCAAAATCTCGAAGGTTACGATCAAATATGATCGCAAGAGGGACAAGACCACCGCCTTCTTCGACTGACGCGGCCTTGTCAAAAATCTGAAATCCGGGCAGATTTCTCCTTAACCCAGCATTCATCTGGGGAATGTCGGGTCAAGCGAAGTTGGTTTTCAACGCCAACCTCCAAGCTGAGGGGAATCAGAATGCGTAGCGGGTCTCTCAAGGTTGCTTTTGCGGCAGGCGCCATCTTTATGGGCACTCATTTTGCAGCGCATGCCCAAACAGCAATCAAATTCGCGCTGGACTGGAAGTTCGAGGGGCCGTCCGCGCCTTATTTTGTCGCCATCGACAAGGGCTATTACAAGGCCGAGGGCCTGGACGTGACGGTCGACAGCGGCCCCGGTTCGGTGGCCGGCATTGCGCGCGTTGCGGCTGGCACCTATCCGCTGGGCTTCTTCGACATCAATTCGCTGGTCCGCTTCCGTGACCAGAACCCGGCGCAGGACGTCAAGGCCGTGATGATGGTCTATGACCGTCCGCCCTTCGCCATCGTCAGCCTCAAGAAGTCCGGCATCAAGGTGCCCAAGGACATGGAGGGCAAGATTCTTGGTGCCCCTGCGCCCGATGGTGCCTTCGCCCAGTGGCGCGCTTTCACCAAGGTGAACACTGTCGATGGATCGAAAGTGAAGGTCGAGAATGTCGGCTTCCCCGTTCGCGAGCCGATGCTTGCGCAGGGCCAGGTCGATGCGATCACGGGCTTCTCGTTCTCGTCCTATTTCAATCTGGTGCAGAACAAGATCGCGCCCGATGACATTTCTGTCATGCTGATGTCCGACCACGGCATTGTCATGTACGGCAACGCCATCATGGTGAACCCTGATTTCGCCAAGGCGAACCCGACAATTGTGGCGGGCTTTGTGCGCGCGACGATCAAGGGCTTCATCGACACGGCGAAAGATCCGGAAGCCGCCATCAAGTCCGTAATGAAGCGCAATGACACCGGCGATGAGAAGGTCGAACTCGAGCGCCTCAAGATGGCGCTGCGCGACAATATGGTCACCCCCTGGGTGAAGGCCAATGGCGTCGGCGACGTCGATATGGCGCGGCTCGTCAGGTCGATTGACCAGATCGCGGACACATATGAGTTCAAGAACCGCCCTAAGGCTGAAGATATCTTCACGAGCCAGTTTCTGCCGGCTGCTGACCAGCGCAAACTCTGATCGGGGATTGGCGTGATTGAACTCGACAACGTTTCTCTGGCCTATGCTGGACGAACCGGACCGGTGTTGGCGCTCGAAGGCGCCAGCATGAGCGTCAAAAAGGGTGAATTTGCTGCAGTGGTCGGCCCGTCCGGCTGCGGCAAATCTACCCTGATGAAATTGGTCACTGGCCTCGTGAAGCCCACCAAAGGAATCGTGAGCGTCAACGGTTCGCAGGTGAATGGTCCCGTGAAACTTGCCGGGATGGCGTTTCAAAACTCAAATCTTCTGCCGTGGCGAACGGTGATCGACAATCTCATGCTGCCGCTTGAGATTGTCGAGCCATATCGCTCGAACTTTCTGTCCAGGAAGGACGAATACCGCGCGAAGGGCGAAAAGCTCCTCGACACGGTCGGCCTCACCGGCTTCGGTGATCGCTTTCCCTGGGAGCTTTCTGGCGGCATGCAGCAGCGCGCGTCGCTGTGCCGCGCGCTGATTCACGAACCCATGCTCGTCATGCTTGACGAGCCCTTTGCAGCGCTCGACGCCTTCACGCGTGAGGAATTATGGTGCGTGTTGCGCGACGTATGGGAGCGCCTGCGCTTTACGGTCGTTCTCGTGACGCATGATCTGCGCGAGGCCGCCTTCCTTGCTGACACGATCCACATCATGAGCGCGCGTCCGGGCAAGATCATCGAAACCCGCCATGTGGATTTCGCACGACCTCGCCACCTCGACGTTTGTTATTCTTCACCGTTCACGGATCTCGTGCACACGCTCCGCAACAAGATCGCTGAGGTCCGGCAAACATGAACCGCAACGTCGAAACCCTCGCGCCATGGCTCTTCACCATCGCCATCTTCGTCGTTTGGGAGCTGATTTGCCGGC
>CAIWVR010000253.1 GCA_903916165.1 uncultured Hyphomicrobiales bacterium
ACGTCGAGTGCGGCGCGCGTGTCGGCGGACAGGAGGCCCGCCCCGTCGACGACGCGGCCCGTCAGCGCGGGAAAGGTCGGCGCGGCAGAGGTCGGCGCACCCGCCGCAAACAGGGCGAGCGCGCAGACGAGCCCGAGCAATGGGGTGCCTCGCAGCGCGCGGATGACCATCAGAACTTCACGGCGGGCGGGGTCTGAGAGCCTTCGGTCGCTGTGAAGGCAGCCATCGGCTGGCTGGAGCGGAAGGCCGTCATCGCCCAGAGCATGGTCGGGAGGGTGCGCAGCGACGTGTTATACTCGCGCACCGCTTCAATATAGTCGCGACGCGAGACCGCAATGCGGTTCTCGGTGCCCTCCAGCTGCGACTGCAGGGCGAGGAAGTTCTGGTTCGACTTGAGGTCCGGATAATTCTCGCTGACGGCGAGCAGTCGCCCGAGCGCGCCCGACAGCTGGCCTTGCGCATCCTGGAACTGCTTGAGCTTTTCAGGATCAGTGAGTTGCGAAGCATCGATCCGCACCTGCGTTGCCTTGGCGCGAGCCTCTACAACGGCGATCAGCACGTCCTTTTCCTGCTTGGCGTAGCCTTGTACAGTGGCGACGAGATTGGGGATCAGGTCGGTGCGCCGCTGGTACTGGTTTTGCACCTCTGACCATTGCGCCCTGGCGCGCTCCTCGAGCGTGGGAATGGCGTTGTAGCCGCAGCCGGCGGTGACGAGACCGAGCAGGATCACGCCGGCCAGTACCCTGACGCGAACCGGAAGGATGGCGACAATGTTGAGTGCCATGGGCATTTCTCCTTGGGGTGGTGAATTAATTGGCCTCGACAACCCCGTTGGCCTCGAGCGCACGGCGCAGCCGCGTGAAGGCCAGCCGGATGCGCGATTTGACGGTGCCGAGCGGCAGGCCGGTCTTCTCGGCAATTTCTGAATGCGACAGACTCTCGAAAAAGGCCATGCGCACGAGTGCCAGCTGCTCGTTGGGCAGGCCCGACATGGCCGTGCGCAGCACGTCGTCGCGCGCCTGGGCGTCCAGCATCTTGTCGGCGTTAACGCTGCTTTCGTCGGCGATGTCGAGCGTGAAACTGTCTGGATCGACGAAGTCGACGCGGTCGCGACGCAGCAGGTCGATGCGGCGATTGCGGGCGATGCGATAGAGCCATGTGGCAAGGGAGGACTTTTCGACCTCAAACAGATGCGCCTTGCGCCACAGCGACACCATGGTGTCCTGTGTCACCTCCTCGGCCATCGCGCGATCACAGCCCAGTCGCATGAGATAGGCGTTGATGCGCGGACCATAGAAATCAAACAGGCATTCAAAGGCGTCCCGGTCACGCGACGAGGCCACGGCTGCAACAAGCGCGGCATGTTCGGAGGCGAGGGGCGTCATTCGGTGTCGATCTCTTCCAGCAAACCGGCGTTTCCGCCAAGCCGCGCGCAGGCGCGCCACCCGTGTCCCGTGCCACTGCGCCCCCGCCCTTTGGTGCCCTCGGCCGTGCAGCCTGGACCGCAAAGCTTGGCCGTGCGGCGGGACCCTGCAGCAACAGGAGTGTTGCACATCCCGCCGGAATTTGCGAACCCGCTATGGATGTCCACCGGTGCCCGCTTGGCTCCCCTCGCATCGACCGCCTGTCGGAGTATGATCGAATGATGATTCGGAACGCTCTCTCGTCATCGCTGCGGGTTTTCACCCGCGCCTTTCTGGTCGCGGCGCTCACGCTTGGCGCCTCCTCGCTCGCCCTTGCCCAGAACCGGCCGTCGCAGAAGCCGGCGGGCACAGCGCCGGCGCAGCAGCGTCAGCCACCCGCGGCTGCGGCCGCGCCCGCCCAGCCTGGCAAACCGGTGCTGGTTGTCACGAGCGGCG
>CAIWVR010000254.1 GCA_903916165.1 uncultured Hyphomicrobiales bacterium
CCGATCAGCCGCCGAAGGTGGACACGATCGGGCGCAAGCTGGAATCGCTTGGCCTGGCGGAGCCCACCAATACGCCGCAGGACGCCAAGGCAGCGGGCAGCGCTGTCACGCCATCCACGAGGCCGCGATGAAACCGTTCGATCCTGACGACCGGCACCCCGGACCCATTGTCCATATGATCGAGCCGCAGGTCCCCACGCCGCGCGGCAATCGTTTCATGGCATTCGTGCGCAACCTGATGCATACGCGCATCGACAAGAGCACGCACCGCATCCATTTCGTCGCCTTTGCCTTTGTCGGGCTTTATGCCGTCATCAGTGGCAAGCTGATCTGGCTGGGCATGAAGCCGGACACGCAAAGCCTGCGTCGCGCAGCCTCGGAAGCCGTTTCGGCGTCACGTCCGGACGTGATCGACCGCAATGGCGACGTGCTGGCATCCGACGTGAAGACCATGTCGATTTTCGCGGAGCCGCGCCGCATCATCGACAAGGATGAAGCCGTCGAACTGCTCACCGCCGTGCTGCCGGGGCTGAATGCGCGCGAGCTGCGCGAGCGCCTGGGGTCGCGCAAGGGCTTTGTCTGGATCAAGCGCGCCGTCACGCCCAAGGAGCGCCAGGAAGTCTTCCGGCTTGGCCTTCCGGGCATCGTCTTCGTGCCGGAAAACAAGCGCGTCTATCCGAACGGACCGCTTGCCTCCCATGTGCTCGGCTTCACCAATGTCGACAACCACGGCATTGCCGGCATCGAAAAATTCATCGACAGCCAGGGCCTCGGCGATCTCAACCGCGCGGGCTTCCAGCTCGCCGCCTCTGATTTGAAACCCATCCAGCTTTCGCTCGACCTCAGGGTCACGCATGCCGTCCGCGACGAATTGCAAAAGGGCATCGAGCGGTACAAGGCCCTGGGCGGCTCGGCCGCGATCATGGACGTCAACACCGGCGAAGTCATCGCGCTTGCCTCGCTGCCCGATTATGATCCGAACAATCCGACCGATGCGCTCGATCCGAACCGCATCAACCGCATGTCTGTGGGCACCTACGAAATGGGCTCGACCTTCAAGGCGCTGACGCTCGCCATGGGTATTGATTCGGGCAAGGTGAACCTGCGCACCAGCATCGATGCGCGCAGTGCCTTGCGCTACGGCCGCTTCAAGATCGGCGATTATCACGCACAGAACCGCGCGCTGACGATCCCGGAAGTCTTCACCTTTTCATCGAACGTCGGCACGGCCCGCGTGGCGCTGATGGTCGGCGTCGAGGGCCACAAGGCGTTCCTGCGCAAGATGGGCCAGCTCGACCGTATGCGGACGGAAATCCCCGAAAGCGCCGAGCCCCAGGTTCCCAGGAACTGGGGAGAGCTCAACACAATGACCATCGCCTTCGGCCACGGCCTCGCTGTCGCCCCATTGCAGGCCATGATGGCGGTCGCCGCGCTGTCAAACGGGGGCTATCTGATCAACCCCACGTTCCTGAAGCGCAGCGAGGACGATGCGAAGAAGGATGCGCCGCGCGTGATCAAGCCGGAGACCAGCGAGGCCTTGCGCTATCTCATGCGCCTCAACGCGGAAGTCGGTTCCGCAAAGGCCATCAATATTCCGGGCTATTACGCGGGCGGGAAGACGGGTACGGCTGAAAAGGTCATCCATGGACGCTATGTGAAGGATCGCGTGCTCACGACCTTCACGGCGACCTGGCCGTCCGACAAGCCGAAATACCTTTACATGACGGTGATGGACGAGCCGCAGGGTCTGCCCGAGACCCATGGCCTCCGGACGGCGGGGTGGAACGTCGGCGTGGTCACGGGCAAGCTTATCGAGCGCACCGGGCCTCTGTTGGGCGGTCCGCCGCGTCTGGGTATCGGCATGGCGCAGTCCGGGAGCCCCGGCCATTGATCACGCTGGGCGACATTGTCGACGTCCTGAAGCTTGATCGGCAGGCTGTGCCCGCTGCTGCGCGGGCCCTGTCGATTGGCGCTGTGAGCGCCGACAGCCGTTCTGTCGCCAGGGGTGGATTGTTTGTCGCCGTGCCGGGCGCGCGCGCCGATGGCATGGCTTTTGCCGCTGCCGCGCGGGACCGTGGCGCGGTGGCGATCCTGGGCGAAAGCGCGCCGGCCCTGCCGCTTGTGCCTGCAGTTTTCGTTCAGGTTCCCGATGCGCGCGCGGCGCTGTCGGCGGTGGCTGCCCTGATGTTTCCCTTGCAGCCCCGCGTGATCGCGGCCGTGACCGGCACCAGCGGCAAGACGTCGGTGGCTGCCTTCACGCGCCAGATCTGGGCTCGGCTCGGCCATCAGGCGGCGGCGCTCGGCACCACAGGCGTCGTGAAGTCCTCAGGGGCGACCTATGGTTCACTCACCACGCCCGATCCCGTCACGCTTCATCAGACACTCGACGAACTCGCCCGCGAGGGTGTCGATCATCTGGCGATGGAGGCCTCCTCGCATGGTCTCGATCAGCGACGCCTCGATGGCGTGCGCCTCGCGGTGGCGGGCTTCACCAACCTGTCGCGCGACCATCTCGATTATCATCCGACGCTCGACGATTATCTGGCCGCCAAATTGCGCCTGTTCGACGCCTTGCTCGCACCGGGCCAAACCGCCGTGCTCAACGCCGATTGCGACGTCGCGGACAAGGTCGCTGGGGCTATCGCTGCGCGGGGCCTGAAACTGTTTTCGGTCGGTGCCAGGGGCCGCGACATCCGGCTCGTGTCAGCTGTCGCCGAACCCGCTGCCAACAGTCTGGTGCTCGCGTATGAGGGCGTCGAATATGCCTTGAAACTGCCGCTAGCCGGTGACTTTATGGTTTCGAATGCGCTGGTCGCAGCAGGGCTCTGCATAGCCTCTGGCTCGCCCGCCGCCGGGGTCTTTGCTGCCCTCGAAACTTTGTCGGGTGCGCCGGGACGGCTGGAACGCATCGGCGAATGCCGTGGTGCGCCGGTCTTTGTCGATTATGCACACAAGCCTGACGCGCTGGAAAAGGTTCTGGCGACATTGCGCCCTCTGGCGCGCGGGCGGCTTGTTGTGGTGTTCGGCTGCGGCGGCGACCGGGATGCCGGAAAGCGCCCGATCATGGGTGCCATTGCCGCGCGCCTGGCCGATCGGGTGATCGTGACGGATGACAATCCACGCTCGGAAGATCCGGCCTTGATCCGCCGCTCCATTCTCGCTGCCGCGCCCGGTGCCATCGAGATTGGCGACCGCGCGGAGGCCATTGCGCGGGCGATTTCGCAATTGAAGGCGGGTGATGTGCTCGTCGTCGCCGGCAAGGGCCATGAAACCGGGCAGATTGTCGGCGGACATGTTTTGCCGTTTTCAGATCATGACGCCGTGCGTGCGGCGCTGCAGGAGTTTTCGGCATGAACGGCGAGATGATGGCCAGCCAGTTGTGGACGGGTCTCGAACTGATCGCGCCATTGCAGGCGCGCGTTCTCGGCACCCTGCCGCGCATGTGCAATGGCGTGTCCATCGACACGCGCACCTTGCGCATCGACGATCTCTATTTCGCGATCCGCGGCGAGACGCATGACGGCCATTCCTTTGTGCGCAACGCCTTTGAGGCGGGCGCGGCGGCAGCGGTGGTCGACGAGGCCAATGTCGATGCGGTGAAGGGTTTTGGCCCGCTCTTTGTCGTTCATGACGTGCTCGCGGCGATGGAGCGGCTTGGCCAGACAGCGCGCAAGCGCATGACGGGCATGGTGGTGGCCGTCACCGGTTCGGTCGGCAAGACAAGCACCAAGGAAGCCATGCGCGGTGTGTTCAGCACCTTCGGCAAAACGCATGTTTCGGCAGCGTCCTACAATAATCATTGGGGCGTGCCGCTCACGCTTGCGCGCATGCCGGTGGACACCGGAGTCGGCGTCTTTGAAGTCGGCATGAACCATGCCAATGAAATCCGCCCGCTCGTGCAGATGGTGCGCCCGCATGTGGCGGTGATCACTGCCATCGCGCCGGTGCATCTTGAAAACCTTGGCAGTCTGGAAGCCATCGCCGACGCCAAGGCGGAAATCTTTGAGGGGCTGGAAGCGGGCGGCTTCGCGATCATTCCGCGCGACACGTCGCAATACCGCCGTCTCGACACCATGGCACGCCAGTCGCGCGCCAGCATCTTCCTGTCTTTTGGCGAGACCCGGGGCGCGGATGCGCAGCTGATCGATGTCGAGCTGTCCGCCGACAGCTCCGTCGTGACGGCCGATATTATGGGCCAGCGGCTGCGTTACCGGCTCGGCGCGCCGGGCCGCCATCTGGCGTCGAACTCGCTGGCTCTCCTGCTTGCCGCCCGCGCTGTCGGCATGGATCTCGTCGATGCGGCGCGCGAACTCTCCCATGTGACCGCGCCCGCCGGACGCGGCGAGCAAATGCGGCTCGTGGTCGACGATGGCGTCATCACGCTGATCGACGAAAGCTACAACGCCAACCCGGTCTCAATGCGCGCCGCGCTCCAGCTTCTGGCGGAAGCGCCGCCGCCGGCGGTATTCGGGCGACGTATTGCGATATTGGGCGATATGCTGGAGCTTGGCCCGCAGGAAATGCGCCTGCATGCCGAACTTGGCGACGCAATCGGCGGGCTGCCCATCGACCTCGTGCACACAGTCGGGCCACGGATGGCGTATCTGCATGACGCCCTGCCGGTCGAAAAGCGGGGCCTGCATGGCGCCTCGGCCCTCGAAATGCTCGACCTTTTGAAAGGTCAGGTTGCGCCCGGCGATGTCATTATGATCAAAGGTTCGAACGGTGCCCGCATGGGTGCGGTGGTGAGTGCCCTGAAACAGCGTTATGCGGCGGCGCCCGCAAAA
>CAIWVR010000255.1 GCA_903916165.1 uncultured Hyphomicrobiales bacterium
CCGCCGACTTGGTGCCCTCACGCTGGCCGAACAGGTCCTGCCGGTGACGACATCTCCCGACAGCGCTGCAGTGCTGGCGAGAGGCATCGCCGCTCTGGGCGTCGAGCGCCTGCCCTGGACCCGCGCGCAAAAGCAATGGCGTGACCGCGTCGGTTTCCTGCGCCGCGCCGCGGGCGACGAATGGCCGGACCTGTCCGACGCCGCGCTGGCGCAGGAGGGTGCCGGCTGGCTCGCGCCGTTCATCGCGGGCAAGACATCGCTGGCGGCCATCACGCCCGACGATCTCGACGCCGCCCTGAAAACCCTGCTGCCATGGGACATGACGCGACGGCTCGACGCCGAGGCCCCCACCCATTTCGAGGCGCCGACGGGCTCGCGCGTCGCGGTGGATTACGAGGCCGACGGTGCGCCGGTGCTGGCCATCCGCGTGCAGGAATTGTTTGGCCTGTCCGTGCATCCGGCACTGGCGGGGGGGCGGGTGCCGCTGACCCTGCATCTGCTGTCGCCCGCGCATCGCCCGATCCAGATCACCCGCGACCTGCCGGGCTTCTGGTCAGGCTCGTGGGCGGCCGTGAAGGCCGACATGAAAGGCCGCTATCCACGCCACCCCTGGCCCGACAATCCCGCGCAAGCCGCGCCGACCACGCGCGCCAAGCCCCGGGGGACCTGATCGGGCGGGAACAGGGACGGCGTTCAGGCGTCTAGATCCGGAAGTTGAGGCCCGACCGGATCAGGGTCAGGTTCGACGTCGTCTCCGTCGCCGCCCATGTGTCGCCGAAGAAGGTCGACGGCGTAAAATGCAGGCGAAGATATTCTGCCTTGAGGCTGATGCCCTTCGCAAAAGCATATTCAACACCGGCACCCATCGCCCAGCCCGACATGGTGTTGGAGGTCGTTCCCGCCTGGGCCGCAGTCACTGTCGTCCCGCCGCCTGCTCCGGTGATTGGACCGCTCATCTCCAGGCGCTGGCGACCGAAGGCATAGCCCGCCGTGCCATAGAGAAGGATATTATCCATCGCATAGCCGACGCGCACGCGCACTGTTCCGAGATTGGCAAGACCCGATTCGAGATTGCCGGAGCCGGACATGGTCAGATAATCGTATTTTTTGCCCGACACCGTCCGCCGGTTGTCCGCGCGGCTGTTGGACAGGTTGAGATCGGCCTCCATGCCGAACACGAATCCGCCAGACTGCTTGTTGAAGCCGGCCTGCAATCCGCCAGTGAAGCCCTTCGCCTGGGAAGTGCCGAAGACGGGATCGGCAAATTCAGCGGAAAGATCGTACCCCACCCTGCCCACCGAGGCACCGGCATAGATGCCTGACCAATTATAGGAGGAATCGCCGCGCATCAGCCCCGGGCTGGCATTTCCGTTCGGAAGATCCGCCGCCATGGTAGCCACGCTCGCCGACAAACTGGCCAGAAGGACCGCAGCAAACTTCAGCATGAAATTCCCCAAACCGAATCAGCAAAGAAATAATGAATTGGTGGCAGTTGAGGTCAGCACTTGACGCTAGGAAAGGGAGGAAAGAACCGGTATAGTTTCTCTCCAACGGGTGTTTATGCCTGTTGCACAGCCTTTTCATTGATTTCAGACAAGTGGTTTTTCAATGTTTTCTCAATCCCTTGCGCGATATGCGCATGATCGCCTGAAGCTCTCGCAACGAGAGCGAATCCGGTTCCGGCTCGCACCGCAGATTTCCTTGGAAATCCTCCTGATCCTGGCCGCAGAGCGCGGATCGGTTCCGCTCACGACCCTGTTCGACCAGATCGCGGCGGCGGAGAAATCGGTTCGCTCGCATGTCAGGGCGCTGATGGCATCCGGACTGGTGGACGAACAGCCCCACCCGGTCGACGGCCGCGCCAAGCTGCTGGCGCTGACC
>CAIWVR010000256.1 GCA_903916165.1 uncultured Hyphomicrobiales bacterium
CCCGCCGATGCGGCGATCACCGGCACGCCCTATGCCGAACTGATGTCGCTGGGTGCGCCGCCACTGATCCAGAAGCAGATCCCGCTCGGCGAGCGCGCCAATTCCGGCGCGCGCACCTATGAGGCACGATTGTCGGATGGCCGCTGGCTGCAAATCAACGAGCGCCGCACCAAGGATGGCGGCTATGTTTCCGTCGGCACCGACATTTCGAAGCTCAAGCGGCACGAAGAGCAATTGCTCGATTCAGAACGCCGCCTGATGGCGACCATCGCCGACCTGCGCAAATCTCGCCAGACGCTCGAACTGCAGGCCCAGCAGCTCGCTGATCTGGCTGAAAAGTACCTGGAACAAAAGGCCGAAGCGGAAATGGCCAACCGTGCGAAGAGCGAGTTCCTCGCCAATATGAGCCATGAATTGCGCACGCCGCTCAATGCGATCATCGGCTTCTCGGAAATGATGGAGCACGAGACCTTCGGAGCGCTCGGCAACACCAAATATGTGGATTATTCGGCGCATATCCATCAGGCAGGTCAGCACCTGCTGGGCGTCATCTCCGATGTTCTCGACATGTCGCGTCTCGAATCCGGCAAGGTCCAGCTGCATCCGGACGTCTTCGAGATCGACGCCGCCGTCACCCGCGCGCTCGATGTCGTGCGCCATTCGGCCGAGGAGAAAGAAATCACCCTGCTGGCGGAATCACTGCCCAAGACCTCGCTCTTCGCCGATCGCCAGGCGATCGAGAAGGTGCTGATCAGCCTGCTCCGCAATGCCGTGAAATTCACCCCCGATGGTGGCCGCATCAGCCTGCGCTCGCATGTCGACGACGCTTACGTGAGCATTTCCGTCGAGGACACGGGCGTCGGCATCGCGCCCGAAGCCTTGCCGCGACTGGGCCGTCCGTTCGAGCAGATCGATTCGCCGCTGGAAAATGGCAATAAGGGCTCGGGGCTGGGTCTGGCCATCGCACGCTCGCTGGTGGAGCTGCACGGGGGCACGCTGCACATCCGCTCGAGCCTCGGTGCCGGGACCATCGTGCGCATCCGCCTGCCGCTCTCGGAAACGCCACGCACGATCAACTGATCATGCCGTGCCGAGCAAGGATTCGAAGATGCTGCGAACTTCGGTCTGCTGGTCGGTGAGCACCGCCTCAAGCAATCGGAAGTCTGGAAGGTTGGCTGCCGCCGCGATCCGTCGCAGCACGCCCGAGGCCATGGAGGCCGGATCAAAGGCCCCGTCCGTCGCAAGCCGGAAGGTCTGCATCAGCACGGTGTAAAGCCGATGCGCGGCAACAAGCTGCTCGCCCTGTCCCGCATCGAGCACACCCAGGCGCATGGCTGCGTGCAGCACATCCTGCGTGTCGACGTTCAGGATCTGCGGCTGTTGGGCTGCATGAAGCAGGACGAGATATTGCGCAATGAATTCGACATCCATCATGCCGCCGCGCGCAAGCTTCAGATCCCAGACCTGTGCATCGCCCTTTTCCGTCGCGATCAGCGCGCGCATGTCGCGCACCGATCGGGCCAGCGTAACCGCGTCGCGCGGCCGCGCGATCACCTCGCGAATGGAGGTCTCAAGCTCGCGCTGCAGCTGTTGGTCGCCCGCGACAGGGCGCGCACGCGTCAGAGCCATATGCTCCCACGTCTCGGCCTCGCTGGCCTGGTAGTCGATGAAGGAACGCAATTGCGTCGCCAGCGGACCCTTGCCGCCGGACGGGCGCAGTCGCAGATCGACATCGTAAAGCCGTCCACATCGTGTTGCCACCGTCAGCGCGGACACGAGCCGCTGCGTGAGCCGCGTGTAATATTGCACGGCGTGCAGCGATTTTCCGCCATCGGACTCAGGGCACCGTTCGTCGAAATCATAGATCAGGACGAGATCGAGATCGGAGGTCGCCGTCATTTCGCGCGAGCCGAGCTTGCCCATGCCGATGATGGCGCAGCGTCCGCCGGGAATGCGTCCGTAATCGCGCTCGAACACGCGCGCGACCTGGTCGAGCGTGGCGCGCACGAGCGTCGCCGCCAGTCCGGCATAGGCGGGTCCGGCGGATTCCGGCCCCATCATCCCCGAAAGCGTGCGCACGCCGACCAGAAAGCTTTCCTCCAGCGCCATGTCGCGGGCAGAATCGAGAAAGGCTTCGAAATCATCGGGATCGCGCAGCATCCGCTTCGCACGCGCATCATAGCTTGCCTCATCCGAGCCCGAGCCGAGCAAGGCCGGGTCAATGGCGGCATCGAGCACATGCGGGCGCTGCGTGACGACCTGAGCCAGGCGCGGCGCGCCGCCCAGAATATCGCCAAACAGATCGCGCACCGCCTTGTTGCTCTTCAGGATGGAGAAGAGCTCGACAGCAGCGGGCATTCGCGCGAGAGCGGCATCGAAAGCAACAAGCGCTGAATCGGCGTCGCCACTGCCGGCAAAGGACTCGAGCAAAGCCGGCACCAGCTCGGTAAGCACTTCGCGGGCGCGCGGCGATTGCACGGCGGCACGACGTCCGAAGTGCCAGCCACGAATGGTTTCCGCAGCGGCAGCGGGATCGTGAAATCCCATCTCACGCAGGGTGTCCATCGTTTCCGGATCATCCGTCACGCCCGTGAAGACAAGGCTGCCGCGCTGGGTGTCGAGGCCGGGGGCATCTTCGAACAG
>CAIWVR010000257.1 GCA_903916165.1 uncultured Hyphomicrobiales bacterium
AAACACATCCCTGCCGCTATGATCTCAGAGAGCTTCCGCAGAGAGGCGACGGATGGATGCTGACGCCCGGGATGACGGGCGCAGCCCAACGAACAGGAGGTCCCCATGTTTGGGTGGCGCGCACGCATTGGCTATATCTCGCCGACCGTCATGGAGGTCTTGCCCTTCGAATTCTATCAGTTTGCACCGGACGGCGTTGGCCTCGTGGGCATGACCTGCGCGATCGACGACTGGCGGCCCGAAGAGTTCGAAAAGGGCCTCGCCCAGGTCAAGGGAGCCGCCGCCTATCTTGGCTCCCGCCAGGTCGACTTCATTATCCATGGCGGCGGCCCGCTCGTTGTGGCGCGCGGCAAGGGTTATGAGGAGACCATTGTCAACGAGGTCGAAGCCGCATCCGGCGTTCCTGCCACGACCGGCGTGCGGGCGGGAATGGAAGCCTTGCGGCATGTGGGCGCGCAGCGCATCGTGATCGCATCCTGCTATCCGCCCGGTCACAACGAAGCCCTCAAAAACTATCTTCAATCCTTCGGGTTCGATGTCGTGCGCGCGGAAGGCACGAACATGCCGTTCAAGGATATCCAGAAGCAATCGCCGAAGGAGATCCTCGCCTTCACCAAGGATGTTCTGGCTGCGGCCGGTCCCTGCGATGCCGTCTATCTTCCGTGCCCGCAATGGCAGGGCGCGCAGGCGGTCGAGGCCATCGAGCGCGAGACCGGCGTCACGACTGTGGCCTATACCCACGCGAATTTCTTTCAGGCTTTCAAGAAGCTGGGAATCGACGCACCCATTGCCGGGCATGGCAGGCTGCTCGCCTCACTGGCGGAAACGGCGGCTGCGCTATGAACCACCGCGTCTTCGTCGCCGCCCTCATTGGCACCCTTCTCGCAGGCATTCCGGCCAAGGCGCAAAGCGTTGCAGACTTCTACCGGGGCAAGTCCATCCGCCTGATCATCGGAGCCGCTGCTGGCGGGGGATATGACATTCCCGGCCGTCTCCTGGCGACGCATATGCCGCGGCATATTCCGGGAAATCCCACCATCATCGTCGAGAACATGCCAGGCGCGACAAGCCTGATCATGACCAACTACCTCTATACGCGCGCCCCCCGGGACGGCACGGCCATGGGCATGCCCAATAATAATGTCCCGCTTGAGCCAAGGCTCAAGCTCCTGTCCCGCGACGGTGGCAATGTCTCCTTCGACATCAGTAAATTCGGATGGGTTGGCTCCCCCGTCCAGGAGCCGCAAATCCTGTTCACGCTCGCGTCGGCAGCCCGCAGCTTCGAGGATCTGAAACTCCGCAAGGTCGTGCTCGGCGCGACAGGGAGATCGGCCGATAATTATTCGCTTCCGTTCCTTCTGAACCAGCTTCTGGGTGCCAAGACCGAAATTATCGCCGGCTACACAGGCCAGAACGATATTTTCATCGCGGTTGATCGCGGCGAAGTCCAGGGCAACAGCACGGGACTGACCAACCTGCTGGTGACCAAGCCTGACTGGATCCGCGATGGCCGCATCAAAATCCTCGTGCAATTTGGCGCCACCCGCGCCAGGGAAATACCGGACGTCCCGACGGCCATCGAGCTTGCAGCGGACGAAACGACACGCGAAATGTTTCGCTTTTTCGGCAAGAAATTCCAGATGGCACGGCCCGTTGCCCTGCCCCCTGATGTGCCCCCCACTCGGTTGCAGGCGCTTCAGGAGGCTTTTAATGCAACCATGGAGGACAAGGCTTTCCGTGGGGAAGCGCAGCGCATCGGTCTTGAACTCAATCCCGTCAGCGGACCGGAAATGGCTCGACTGATTGAAGAGATTCAGGCGACTTCGGAAGACGTCGTGCAGCGGATGCGCACTGTGCTTTCACAAGAACAGGCCAATTAGGTGCGGGCGCAGACGTCCATGCGCAGAGGAAACTTACCCCTTTGGCAAATGAGCCAGCAGATGACCATAGCCCTGCTTGGGCGCATGGACCCTGAGCCGCAACATGATCTCCCAGGCGGTGGCGACACCCGGATGCAAGACAGGAATACCAAGATCGCGCTCAAGTGGCTCGATCATATCCAGCATCCGTAATTTGCCACCCTGAATATAGAGCCCTTCGGCTTTTGGATGCTGGGTGACAATTTTTTTGATCAGTCGATAAATTTCATGCGAGGACAACATACCGATGTCTTCCCAACGACCGGGCAAGCGCTGCAAGCCAAGCACATCGAAACCCGCATCTGTGAAATAACGCTGGACAGGTGTGACGTCCTCGAAATCATAACCAATGCCAACAAACCGTTTCACATTGAGAGCTTTCAGGGCTCTTGTCTGATTTGTTCCAGATGTAAAAATGGGTATGCCCCAACGCTTTTCCCATTTTTCGATCAGGTCCTGCTCGCCGCGAAATCCGACCAGCATGAATGGCGGCGTGCCAGCGGGATGGATCAGATCGACCCCATCTTCCGCAAGTTCCGCGATCTTTTCCTCATATGCAGGAATCGCCCCGCCAAATTCCTGCAACGTGCCACGACGGATATTGTTGAAAAGCGGGAGGACACCGATTCCCTCCGGCAGCATACGGATCAACTCTTCCAGGGAGCCTGACCCTTTTGTCGGCTTCACTGTGCCAACCATTCCTCGCCAAGCGCCACCAAAAGCCATAAATCCTCCAGAATCAAAATCGAGGCAAGACTTGCCTCGGCCAACCTTCCTACGCCATTATTCGACCCAGGCAGAAATCCACAAGATCGGAGATATTGATGAAGTCCTGTTTTTCGCTTGTCTCCGCGAGCCTGATGGCCAGCGCGATCCTGTGTTCTCCCGTTCAGGGAGAAACGGTCAAAGATTTTTACGCCAGCAAGACGATCTCATTGACGATCGGATACCCACCCGGAGGCGGGTTCGACTCCTCGGCGCGCCTTCTCATCCGCCACATGAGCCGCCATATTCCGGGGCAACCCACCATGGTTCCTCGAAACATGCCTGGCGCAGGCAGCCTGGTCGCCGCCAATTATCTCTACAATCTTGCTGCAAAGGACGGCACGGAATTTGGCATCATCGGGGGGTCTGTCCCCTTCGGACCTTTGTGGAGCCGCGATGGCGTCAAGTTTGAGGCCGTCAAATTCAATTGGATCGGCAGCATGGATCGCTGGACTGGCATCGCCCTCATGTGGGGTCAGGCCCCGATCACCAGCCTCGACAAAGCACTTGTGCAAGACGTGACCATCGGCGCGACCGGCAGCGGCGATGTCACCAGCATTTATCCGCGCGTGCTGAATGCCATGATTGGCACCCGATTCAAAGTCGTGGGGGGCTATCAGGGCACGTCTGACCTCAGCCTTGCCATGGAGCGCGGTGAGATCCACGGACGGCTTGGCTGGTGTTGGGATTGCGTTAAGTCAGAAAAGCCAGATTGGGTATCGGGCGGCAAGATCAAGGTGATGATGCAGCTTGGCATGATCAAGGATCCCGAGCTGCAAGGCATACCCCATATCCTCGATCTTGTCCGGACCGAAGAAGACCGCCAGATCATCCGGCTCGTGTTTGGCAGTCAGGACATGGCGCGACCTTTTCTTGCGCCGCCCGGCGTCCCGCAAGACCGTCTCACCGCATTGCGCAAAGCCTTCGAAGAGGCGCTGACAGACAAGGACTTGCTGTCGGAAGCCCAGCGCACGAACCTGCCGATCAAGCTCACCAGTGCGCAGGAGATCGAAAAGCTCATTGCCGAGGTTTATGCGACGTCCCCGGACGTGATAGATCGAGCCGCAAAACTTATCGGGAGTCAGTAACTTGCAGGGATATCGCGCCCGTATTGGTTATACATCGGTGGCTTTTGTCACTGAAATATTCACCCATGCCTTTTACAAAATGGCCCCCGACGGAGTGACACTTTCCCTTGTCACCATTCAGCAATCCGAATTTTCAAAGAATGAAATGGATCGTCTTTATGCGGACACCATGTCCGGCGCGCAAAGGCTTGCGTCGTCAGGCGTAGATCTTCTTGTTCTGGGAGGACGCCCCGTTCTGCTGTCGCGCGGCGAAAGTCTGACGAATATTGAAACGCGCCTGTCAGGTGAACTGGGTGTACGAGTCACGACAGATGCCAGCGCCCAATTGGCGGCTTTTCATGCACTGGGATCCCGGCAGGTGGCGACAGTCCATCCATTCAGCGAACATGACAATGATCGGCATGATCGCATGATCGAACAATTGGGCCTTCAATCTGCTGGCTCTCTGGGCGGTGGATGCGATCTCGTCGGCCTGCCGAAAATACCTGTTTCCAAAGCGCTCGAATGGGGGCGCGCGATGAAAAAACGAAGTCCCGACGCCGATACCCTGCTCTTTCCCTGCCCGCATTGGGCTGTTATCGAAGCCATCGACCAGTTGGAGGCAGAGCTCGATGTCCTGGTCGTGACAAATCTCCAGGCGACGCTCTGGTACGCCCTGCGCCAACTGAAGATCACTGACAAGATTCCCGGCTATGGACGGCTCCTGCGCGAGCGATAGTCCGCACATCTTTCTCAAAGCAATCGTGGCTATCTGGCGATACCTTCCCCGGTGGCATTGACTGACCACCGACACCAGCCGATCATTCACGCAAGAGCAAGACGAACAGGCTCGTGATATGGGAGGCGATATGCAAACGTCGGGGCAGTACGAAGCCATCAAGGACTTTTATCCGCGCGAGGAAGTCCTCGACATGGATCGTCGGGTTGCGGACATGCCTGACCTCGCGCTCGTCGAACATGAAGACCTTTTTCAAATCGAATGTCTCGGCATGGCTTGGGACATTGGTGTCTTCATCACTGAACCCAAAGATCAGTCGCGTGTCATGCGCAGTCCAGACGGACGCAAGACCGGCTTTTTTCTGTTGCACGGCGGGGATGGCGATTTCAAATCCCTGTCTGTCCTCGCGCGGCAACTGGCTGGAAAACTTGGCGCAAAAGTCCTGTCGATGACATTTCCGGGCAGGCTCTATCTTCCAGACCCGTCGCGCGACTGGCCGGGGGACACTATCAGCGCCGATGGCACGATCAGGACTCCCATCTGGCTGGACGGAGAATTCATCGGCCCCGATCAATATGACATCATCCGCGACGATTCAACAATGAACCGCCTGCGCTATGGCACACGAACCCTTGCGCGTGCCAAGCCCGACACGATTTTCTGGCATCGCATGGCAGCCTGGCCGTGCGCATTTGAAATGGCTATGGTCACAGCCTGCGCGCGGCATTTCCCTGTTGCAGAATTCGCGGTCCATGCACACGGACATTCAACGGGCGGCGCTTTTTCTGCGAAGCTGCCCCAACTTGTCGAAAATGTCGTCGGGCAGACGGAACTTGAAACCGCACCTATCGGCTATATAAATGAAGTCAAACATGACTGGTCCGGTGCCTTGGGGAAGATTGGCACTTATGAGCGCGTGTCTACGCAGACGGTCCGGCGCAATGATGCCTTCAATGAACTCTACATCCGGACATGGCGTGACCTGGCTCGTTACGCCGGGCCCGAGGCACTCGGCCAAGAGGGGCCGACAGCGCTTATGCGTCTGCCGTGGGTGATGGAAGAGGTTTTGGGTGCCTGGGAAGAGGATCGTATCCGTCCCAACTTCAAGGCTGAATATCCCATCACGCATAATATCGTCGCGTCACTCGAGGCTGCAGCTCATGCCATCGCCGACAGATTGAAGCTTGATCAGGCTGGCAGACATGTGCTTGTCACGAAATATCTGGGCTTTGGAACCTATGATAGCGGTCCGGGCACGCGCCCGGTGCAGCCTATTTTCTATATCAACTCGGCAAATAGTCGCGACAATAGTCCTGAAGCTTTCAATGGCGTCATTTTACCCATGTTGGCAGATTTGGAACCTGCTCCACGTGTCAAATGCACACAGCTTGGTGCAGGAACGCATATTTACTACAAACCAATGCCTGATCTGCCCTTTGGCCTTACGCGCGCTGCTGCGTTTCTTTGGCAGAAGGCCATTTTAGATGGCTTTTTTATGGACTGACTATCAGGAGAGCACGAACATGCAGGATGATAAAGCAAGCAGTCCGTTGATCCCATGCTTGGCCCTTGCGAAGGCGTTTTTACTGCTCGCCTCGCTATTTATCACCTGCGAAGCACATGCGGACAATGTCGCAGATTTTTATCGCAAGACAAATGTGGTCATCGGCATCGGATCGGGCCCGGGCGGCGGCTATGACGCCTATGCGCGGTTGCTCGCTCGGAATTATGGACGATTTCTGCCCGGAAACCCGACGGTCATCGTCCAAAACATTCCCGGTGCCGGCGGGTTGAAGGGTGCCAATAGCCTCTACAATATTGCGCCAAAAGATGGATCGAATATTGCCATCCTGCAGAATACACTCACCCTCAATCAAATCGCCAGATCGACAAGTGTCGCATATGATTTGACGAAATTTGGCTGGCTTGGCAGCATGAGTACGACATCGACCATTTGCGCCTTCACTAAAAATGCCCAGGTCGAGACAGCCAACGATATTTTCACCAAGGATGTGATCATCGGTACATCCTCTGGATCGACAGCCATGATCCCGGCTATTCTGAACAGTCTTGCAAAGACGCGTTTCAAGGGTGTCAAAGGCTATGAATCCACCAATAATGTGCTTCTGGCCATGGAGCGCAACGAGGTCAACGGCGTCTGCGGATGGGGCTGGGACAGCGCCAAGGTACAGGCACGGACTTATCTTGAGAACAACGCCTTCAAGATCAGCCTCGATATTGCCAACGATCCTAACCCCGACCTCAAGGCGATGGGCGTACCCTTCATCATGGATCTCGTGCAAGAGGGCGACGACAAAGCTGCCTTGCAACTCATCCTCAGCACTCAGGTCTATAATAGACCCTTCGCTGCGCCCCCCGGCATTCCTGCCGAAAGATTGACCGCTCTGCAAAAGGCCTTTGCGGACACAATGAAGGACAGCGCATTCCTCGCGGAAGCCGCACGCAGCAATATGGACATCGCCTTTATGGGCCCCAACGAGATTGAAAAGCTCCTCGCTGCAGCCTTTAAAGCACCTGCTGCAGTACAGGAGCGCGCAATCAACGAATTAAAACAGGCAGGTTGGGGCGGCCTCTGATGCCAATCTTGAGCATCGAGCGTATGAGCGACGAAATGCACTGGACCAATGACACGACCACTGAGGGAACATCATGCGCAGCAGATTTTTTATCCCCCTGTTTCTCTTCATGGCTGCGTCAATGACAGCCACAGTCACCTCGTCCTTTGCTTTCACGCTGGAGGAAGCCAGCATTTCTGATGTTCACCAGGCCATGAAGGCGGGCAAGCTAACAGCACGCCAAATCCTTGAACACCACCTCAGACGGATCGAGGCCTATGACAAGACTGGCCCCGCCATCAATGCAATCATCCAGATCAATCCAAAAGCACGAGAAGACGCAGATCGTCTGGATGCCTTGTTCCGCAAGTCCGGGATGACCGGCCCGTTGCATGGCATTCCGATCTTCATCAAGGATGCGATCGCCACCAATGACCTGCCAACCACCGGCGGTTCCCTGAGCCTCAAGGGGTTTGTACCCCGCACTGAGGCAACAATCGTGCGCAAGCTTAAGGAAGCTGGCGCGATCATCCTGGGCAAAACCAATCTCGATGAATTTACCTTTGGTACAAGGGGGATCAGTTCGGTTGGCGGACAAACACTCAACCCCTATGATCTCACCCGCAATCCCGCAGGTTCAAGTGGGGGTTCCGGGGCCGCGGTCTCAGCGAATTTTTCCATGGCCGCCATCGGCACCGATACAGGATCTTCCATCCGCTTTCCATCGAGCGCGATGAGCCTTGTCGGCTTGCGCCCCACCGTGGGACTCATCAGCCGCGCCGGCATCATGCCCAATTCCATGACGCAAGACACCGGCGGTCCGCTGACGCGGAGCGTTTCGGATGCCGCAATCATCCTCGACGCCATTGCAGGCTATGATCCCGTCGATGGCGCGACGGCTTGGTCGATTGGACAGAGCCCAAAATCCTACGCGAGCGCGCTTGATCCCAAAGGACTCAAGGGAAAGCGCATCGGCATTCTGAAGAGTTTCTTCGGCACCGGGACGGATGCGGCAGACGTCAACAGCGCCATGTCTGCGTCCCTTGAAGCGATGAAGAAGGGTGGTGCGACCCTCATCCCTCTCGATGATGCCTATGACATTAATGAAATCGGCGAGATGCAAGTCGCAACCTACGAGACTGGTTTTTACTTTGACGCCTTTCTCAAACAGGAGGGCGCGCCCTACACATCACTCGAGGCCATTCTCGCCTCAGGTAAATATGCCAAGGAAATTGAAGAAAGCACACGCAATCGTGTCAAACTCAGCATGAAAGACCCGGAATTCAAGGAGCGCATGATCAAGCGCAACCTTCTGCAAGATCGGGTCATGAAGTTGATGGCTGATCACAGGCTTGACGCTATCGTCTATCCTTTCAGCAGAACGCTCGTTGGAAAAATTGGAGGCGCACAAGCGCGGCATAATGGATTTCTGAGCGCTGTCACCGGATTTCCGAGCCTGATTCTTCCTGCTGGCTTCTCTAGCCCCTCCTCCACAGCACCCGTTGGCGTTCCCGTTGGCCTTGAATTGCTCGGGCGCCCATGGAGCGAGGCACTCTTGTTGAAAATAGGCTATTCATTTGAACGCACAACCAGGTTCCGCCGCTCACCGATGTCAGCGCCAACCTTGAAGGCTGTTCAAAAATGACTGGGATTGGAGACCCCAGCCATCCCCGCAGCAACGCGGGGAGAAGACCTGACATGCCAAAGTGGCGACTCCATCATGTGTTGACAGCCACCCTTTTCTTGACAATCGGCCTTTTGGGAAAGGCTCACTCTGAAAGCGTCGAGGATTTCTATCGCGGCCGACAGATCAACATGATTATTGCCACCAATCCAGGCTCAGGTTACGATATTTATGCACGTCTGCTGATTGCGCATATGGGCAGGCATATTCCGGGATCCCCGACCTTCGTGCCACGCAATCTCATGGGGGCGGGCGGATTGCGCACGGGTGAATATATTTATCGGATCGCACCAAAGGATGGCAGCCATATTGGC
>CAIWVR010000258.1 GCA_903916165.1 uncultured Hyphomicrobiales bacterium
AACTTTCCGGAAAAGCCACGGCAGCGCATGGCTTCCTCCACGCGCTCGGCGCGTTCCATCGAGCGCACGAGCAGCATGCCGGTGAAATTGCCGTAGGCGCGCCAGGTGCGCATGTCGCATCGCGGGGCGAAGCCGCGCGCGCGCATGGCTTCCATCAGCCGTGCGCCTTCCTCGCGAAACAGGCTCTGGTAGCGCACCAGAAACAGCAGGATGTGAATGAGCCGCGACGGCGCGCCGAGCGAGGCCAGGCCGCGGCCCAGCCGCACCGGCTCCAGCGTCGCCAGCAGCGCCATGGTCGCCAGCACGGCGGCATTGACCTTCAGGACAATCGCAAGGGCCCGCATCAGGCCGTCCTGCGACAGCGTCAAGGGACCAAGGGTCGCCAGCGGGCGGCCGGGCATGGTGAGCGGCAACAGCACGAGCAGCACGACCATGAAGCCCTCGACATGCAAAAGGCGATGCAGCATGTCGCGCGGCTTCAGGTCTGCCATGGTCGCCAGAGCCGCTGCACTCGCGAGAATGGCGATCTGCCCGGCGAGCGTCTGCATGGCGACAGCGCCCAGCACGATGGCGCAGGCGCTCACGATGCGCGTGCGCGGGTCGAGCTGTTCGATCGCAAAGACGGCGTCGGGCCGTGTGCGCACGTCGGTCACGCCTTGCCTCCCGCGCGGCGCGCCGAGCCCCAGAGCGCGAGCCCTGCAAGGCCGACGATCATGCCAATGCCGCCCATAATGTCGTTGAAGCGGGTGCGCCCCTCGGCGGCCTCATAGGCTTCGAGCAGCGGGCGCATCTGCCGCGCGACGGCGGCGTCGACGGCGCGCTCGATCTGCGCCTGCGTCATGCCGGATGCCGGAGGCGCGGCGTTTTCAGGTGCCTCCGTCTCATTGTCCGCCACGGCGACACCGCCAAAGCGCGCGCCGTCCACAAGGGTATCGGCGACATGGCCGTCGCCGGTACTGGCTGTCAGCGAATAGGTCTGCGGGGCAGGGGCCTTCCAGGCATAGGCACCCGTGTCGTCGGTGATGAGCGTGGCAATCTCCTTGCCGCTTGCGTCCTTCACCGAGATCGCGGCACCCTGCGCCCGGCCCGAGCCGACGAAAAAGGCATAACCGGAAATGGTGCCGCCTTCGAGCGTGGCGAACAGTTTCAGGCGGTGCGCGTGGGCTGGCGTCGCGACGACGAGCGCGGCCAGGAGAAAGCCGGCGCGTCTCATGCCGCCACCTGCAAGGGCGCGAGCAATTCGGGCTTCACGCGCTTGACGAAGGAAATGCAGAAGCCGCCCACAAGGCCTTCCACCACCATGAGTGGCAGATAGGTCGCCATCATCACGCGCGCGGAGAGAATGTAATCCGTCGACGAGAGCGATAAGGCCGCCGCCACCAGCAGCCCGGTGCAGGCGACGCAGGCCGCGCTGGCAAGGCCCGCAATCACGGCGGCACCTGCTGGCGTCGCGCGTGCGATCAGGGGCTGGACCAACATGCCGACCATGGCTCCGGGCAGGGCAATGTTGACAATGTTGACGCCCAGCGTCGTCAGCCCGCCAAAGCCGAACATCACGGCTTGCAGAAGCAGCGCGACGCAGACGGCGGGAAAGATCGCCGGGCCGAGCACGATGCCCATCAGGCCGCCCAGCAGCAGGTGGACGCTGGAGGGGCCGACCGGCAGGGCAAACAGCGAAAGGGCGAAAAAGCCGGAGGCGAGAATGGCGACGCGCGGAATGTCGCGGTCGCTGATGCGCTTCAAGCCGAGCGCGACGGCGCCGACCGCGACGACGGCGCCGCCGACAAGCACGGGCATGGACAAAACGCCGTCGGGGATATGCGCCATGTCAGCGTTTTCCCGCCGGGCGCGCGCCGGTCATGTCGGTCGCCTTCACCCAGATCAGCCCGCCCATTTCCACGGGGGCGTCCCGGCCGTCGGGCGATTTCATCTTTTCATCGCCCTCGACCAGCGCGGCAAAGCCCCACCAGCCGGCGCGCGGCATGGCATAGGCGAAGACGCCCTGCGCATCGGCCTTGATGACCTGCGTGATGAAGGCGTCATTGGGCGGCTTCACCGCACCGCCCTCGTTGACATATTCCACTTCGACTTCGGCGAAGGGCACGGGCGCACCGTTCCGGCGGACGATCCCGCGAAACAGATTGCCGGTCCACAGACCGGTCGGACGCGCCAGCGGCTCGATCTCGACCGGCAGTCCGATGCTCGCATCCCAGCCCTTGCCGGACGCGAAGCTGTCGACCACCACCTTGGCATAATGGACGATGAACTTGCCCTCGGACTGGTCCCAATAGGGTTCCGGCTCGACGAAATAGATCGCGGCACCGGGTTCTTTCAGCTCATGGGTCAGAGCCCAGCTGCCGACGCCCTGCTTTTTTAGGGCTTTAAGGCTGGCGGAGAGATCGATGGTCCGGCCGTTGACGAGGGCCCCGACGCGCTTCGGACGTTTCATCTCCATGACAGGCCCCCCGTCCATCGGGTGCGTGAACACGAGATCGAGCGTCACCTTGCCGCCGTCCGGCAGCACGTCGTCGGAGGGGAGGATTTCCTGGAAATGGGCCGAGGCCGGGACGGTCGCCAGAAGAGCGGCCATCAGGGCAATTGCGCGTATCATGTCGGCCAAGCGTCTCATCAGCTCCTCATATGTATGAAGTTTTTTTTACTTCTACATAAAGAGGAAAGGCGTATGCAAGACAAAAAGCGCGGCCGAAGCCGCGCTTTCATGTTCAAATGACTGGCCATTCAGCCAGCAGGGCTATCGGCTTCCTTGTGAGGCTTGCGGAGGAGGGCACCCAGCGCCAGGACGAGCGCAATGCCACTGGCACCCAGCACATATTCCGCTGTGTGCTCGGACATGCCGCCAAGCAAGGGCTTGATGGCGGGCTCGGAGGCCAGCAGTTCGCCCGCGACAAAGCCGAGCAGGCCCGCGCCCACCCAGACCAGCCAGGGAAAGCGTTCCAGCATGGTGATGACGAGCTGCGCGCCGAAGACGATCAGCGGGATCGACATGCCGAGTCCGATGATGACGAGGAGGTTGGAATCCTTCGCCACGGCGGCGATGGCGAGCACATTATCGAGGGACATGACCATGTCGGCGATGGCGACGATGCGCACCGCATGCCAGACGGAGCTTGCCTCCGCGACATTCGATTCATTCGCCTCGTCGGTCAGCAGCTTCACGGCGATCCAGACCAGCAGGACACCGCCACCAAGGCGCAGATAGGGGATCGCCAGAAGCGAAACGACCAGCAGCGTGAAGATGATGCGCAGCACAATGGCAACGCCGGCACCCGCGACAATGCCGATGGTGCGCGACTTTGGCGGGAGGCTGCGGCAGGCAAGCGCGATCACGACCGCATTGTCGCCCGAGAGCAGGATGTTGATCCAGATGATCTGCAGGAGCTGCAGCATGAAAGTACTTGTATTGCCGTCCATCCGAATTTCATCCTTTCGCGCCAGCCCTCCTGCGGGTGGCTTGTTTTGTCCTGTCGAGATTCGCACCAAAGGGCGCAAGCCAACTCAAGTTAGGCTGTGATATCATAACAAGTGGCGCAATCTTTCAGAATCGCGGACGTCTGTCCATGGTCATTCGGCCGGAGCCGCCTCCGTCTGGGTGATGGTGCGGGCATAGCGCTGAGCCAGCCAGGCGCAGATCGTCAGTTGTAGCTGATGGTAAATCATCAGCGGCAGGATGACGACGCCCGCCTGCGCGCCGGGAAACAGGACGTTCGCCATTGGCACGCCGGTCGCCAGCGTCTTCTGCGCGCCGCAGAAGACGATCGTGACTTCGTCCTGCTTGCTGAAGCCGAGCATCCGCGCCGCCGCCGCAGTGATGACGAGAACGAGGGCAAGCAGCATGGCGTCGATGACGAACAACATGACGAGATCGTCAGTGGAGACGCGCTGCCAGACGCCGTTCACGACGGCCGCGCTGAACGCGGAATAAACAACGAGCAGGATCGAGCCGCGGTCCGTCATGGAGAGAATGGGTTTCTGGCGCGCGACCCAGGCACCAATCTGGGGCCGCAGTATCTGGCCGGCGATGAACGGGAGCAGCAATTGCAGGATGATCTTGCCGACTTGGGTCAGATCGACGCCGCCTTCGCCACGTGCCGAAAGGAGGAAACCAACCAGCACCGGCGTGATGAAGATGCCGATGATGTTCGACCCCGTCGCCGAGCAGATGGCGGCGGGCACGTTGCCCTTGCCGATGGAAATGAGGGCGATCGACGATTGGACCGTGGAGGGCAGGGCGCACAGGAAAATCATGCCGATCCACAGCGTCTCGGTGAGGAGGCGCGGCGCGAGCGTATGCAGCGCCATCCCGATCACGGGGAAGAGCACGAAGGTCGTGGCGAGTACGAGCAAATGCAAGCGCCAGTGCGTGATGCCGGTGATCACCGTCTCGCGGGCGAGACGCGCGCCCTGCAGAAAGAAAAGCACACCAATCGCAATATTGGCGGCAATGTCGACAGCCTTGGCCACGGTGCCCGAGGCGGGCAGAAGGGCGGCCAGCGACACCACGAAAATGAGGGCGATGAGGAAAGGATCGGGGATCAGGCGGCGCAGCATGTCGGGCCTCGTTCATGTGGCGACCGGCGGCAGAACTGCCGCCAGCTGGTCTTTTTGAGGGAGGCGTTCCCCGATTGCAAGGGGACGCGGCAGGCCAAGGCGGGTTTCTGACCAAACGCGCGCGCTTGACGCGGGGCGCAAGTTCCTGATGATCGCGGCTTCCGGGCGCAGAGCCGGGACTGCGGGAGTGAAACGTCGATGCACGCGCCAAAGCCGACCACCCGGTTCCGCGAGCTGATCTCGCGTCGGCAGATCACCATGATCCCGTCCGTGGGCGACGCCTTTTCCGCGCGGTTGATCGCGCATGAGGGGTTTGAGGCCTTGATGAGTTCGGGTAATGCCAGCTCCGCCATGAAGCTTGGCATGCCCGATGTCGGCATCATGACGCTCGCGGAAAATGCCCAGAATGCCGGGTTGATGGCGCAGGCGAGCGGCCTGCCGGTCTTCGCCGACGCCGACACCGGCTATGGCAATGCGCTCAATGTGCGCCGCACGATTATGGAATTCGAGCGCGCCGGCGTCGCCGCCGTGATGATCGAGGATCAGGTCAGCCCCAAGCGCTGCGGCATGCTGGCGGGCAAGCGCGTCGTGTCCGCAGAGGAGATGGAAGGCAAGGTCAAGGCTGCCGTCGATGCGCGCAGCGACGATGATTTCGTCATCTGCGCCCGCACCGATGCGCGCGCCGTCGAGGGACTGACATCGGCCATCAAACGCGGGCAAGTTTACCAGCGCGCCGGTGCCGACGTGATCTTCGTTGAGGGCCCCAAAACCATCGAGGAAGCCGAGGCCATCGCCCGCGAGATCGACATTCCGCTGCTCTATAATATCACGCCGACCGGCAGCGTGCCGCCGCTCGACGTCGCCACCTTGGAGCGGATCGGCTTTCGGCTGCTCAGTTGCTCGGTCTACATGCTGCTGGCGGCGCTGCCCTCCATGCAGAATTTCCTGCGCGTGCTGAAGGCCACGGGAGACGTGGCCAAGGCAGGCGCGGGCGCGGCCAGGATGAGTGAATATCTGGAGATTTTACGCCTCGATGACTGGCAGGAACGGGAAGCGCGCTTCTCGCCCCCCATACGCGACGCGGACTGAACGACGGACGACCAAAGAACAGGCCGGTCCGCAAAGAGGCCGGCAACAGGAGGACACGATGAAGGCAGCAGTCAAGGCTTTGCTCATCACGACAGCGCTCTGCGCTGCGGCGATCCAGCCCGCGCAGGGGCAGGCTCCTGATCTCTATCGTGGCAAGACGCTGACCGTGATGGTCGGGCTCGCTGCCGGCGGGTCGGCGGACACGCTGGTGCGCCTCTTCGTGCCGCATCTGAAAAAGCACATTCCGGGCGATCCCAACATCATCGTTCAGAACATGCCCGGTGCCGGCGGCGTACTGGCCTTCAACTACATTTACGAGAAAGCGCCGAAGGACGGGTCGCAGATCATCTTCTCGCTGTGGGACCCGCTGGCACAGGCAGTCGGCAACCAGGGCCTGCGCGCCCGCTATGACCAGTTCCCCTATCTTGGCGGTATCAGCGACGTGCGCGTGAATTACATGCGCGTCGACGTCGTGCCCGGCGGCATGAAACGGCCGTCAGACATCATGAAGGCGGAAAATGTCATTGTCGGTGCCTATGGCACCACCGACGTCGCCGGCATTCTCGCGCATATGTCGCTGAAAATGCTGGGCGTACCGCACAAGATCGTCTCCGGATATCGTGGTGGCGCGGATGTGTTCCTCGCGCTGCAGCGCGGCGAGGTCAATGTCCACAACACAAGTCTGGCGACCTTCCGCACCCGCTCGAAGGGCTTTATCGATTCAGGCGAGGGGGTGGGCCTGTCCTATCTCGTGGCGTCGGACGAGAAGGGCGGCTACAAGCCGCGCGCCGACATCAAGGACATGCCGTCCTTCCAGGATCTCTACAAGCAGGTCCACGGCAAGCTGCCCGAAGGCCCGGTCTACAATGCCTTCAACTGGACCGTGCAGCAGTTCGGCGATCTCGCCTACGTCGGCCTCGCCGCTCCCGGCACGCCCGAACCTTTGCTCGCCATTTTGCGCAAGGGCATCGAGGATACGATGAACGACAAGGAGTTTGTCGCGGAATCGACACAGCGCAACGGCCTGCCCTTCGAATATGTCGGTCCGCAGGAGGGCGCGAATGTGTTCAGGGCTTTGTCGAACGTGTCGCCGGAGATTTTGGCGGGACTGAAGGAAGGCATGGAGGCGATGGGCGCGAAGTAGCGGCGCCGCCCTCACCCGTCATGCTTCGCATGCCACCCTCTCCCGCGCCGCGGGAGAGGGTTTAGCCCCCCACGCTCACCGCGCCCTTCATCAGGCAGCGCGCGGTACGATAGACGCCCGCACTGTCGGCGATCCAGCCGCCGTCATGGCGCACATCGGCACCGAACGCCAGCACGCCGGAGGGATTGCCGACGCGGATCGGGGCGCCGGGGTCGCTCCTGCGGGCGAGCAAGTTCGGCAGCGTTCCCTCGATCCGGCACGCGACGGCAAGACAGAGCGCGCTGGCCAGCGGCACGGCGCGGTGTGGCTTTTCCATCGAGATCATGCGTGTCGCAATGTCGTGACGATCGTC